>NZ_JAEMGT010000109.1:0-57917 GCF_017655185.1 Rahnella sp. ChDrAdgB13
AGGAAGATTCGAACTTCCGACCGCTCGGTTCGTAGCCGAGTACTCTATCCAGCTGAGCTATGGGTGCATTTTAAATGGCGGTGAGGCGGGGATTCGAACCCCGGATGCAGCTTTTGACCGCATACTCCCTTAGCAGGGGAGCGCCTTCAGCCTCTCGGCCACCTCACCATACGCCTCTTGCGAGTGTGCTGACTAACTTTGTTTAAGCTCATCGGCACTGCGTGGCGCACATATTACTTTCTGGCCCTTATAAGTCAAACCCTTTTTTCCTAACAATCACCCGTTTGGACATTTCACGCACAACCTGAGCAGTTTGAAGGCAATAAAGGGGCTCAGTGGTCAGAAAAAAGGCTTAGCTTTTAAAAAATGACAGGTCTGGAAGAAGCCGCAGAAGGAAAATAAAAACCGGGGAGGCAGTAAATTAAGGGGAGAAAAATCAAAAAAGAGCAAAAAGGAAGTTCAGCGCCTCGTCATCGACGAGACGCCTCGTAAATCAGTAACTCGTCTGTTGAGACTTTTCAGCCTGGATACGCTGATAAATCTCTTCACGGTGAACAGAAACCTCTTTCGGCGCATTCACACCAATACGCACCTGATTACCTTTAACACCTAAAACGGTAACAGTAACCTCATCGCCAATCATGAGGGTTTCACCAACTCGGCGAGTTAGAATAAGCATTCTTTGCTCCTTGAATAATTAAAAGAGTCGGGTCTCTCAGTTTCCCGGCCATTATCTATCATAAGCAGGTAAAACGTAAGCCATGACCCCTACGTAAACTGTAAGCGGCCCGCAACTCAAGCCATAGTACTTTAAGTTTAGCCGATATCATCATTGTCGCGACTTTTATCGCGAGGCCTACCCTGCCATTAAGACCGAAAACGCCATATTGCACAATACATTATGGCGCTTCCTGGTTAGCTATTTATTTCTTATTACAGCCGGGATTCAACCCAGGCTTCTACTGTTGCCAGTGCAGCCGGTAATGCCTGAACGTCACTTCCCCCTGCCTGCGCCATATCAGGACGACCACCGCCTTTACCGCCCACCTGCTGGGCGACAGAAGCAATCAGATCCCCTGCTTTGACGCGATCCGTCAGATCTTTCGTGACGCCCGCAATCAGGCTGACTTTATCGTCAGCGATGGTTGCCAGAACAATAATCACTGAACCCAACTGATTTTTCAGGTCATCAACCATCGTACGCAGAATTTTAGGCTCTACGTTATCCAGCTGACGGACCAACAGCTTAACGCCTTTCACTTCTTTCGCCTGGCTGGAAAGTGAAGCACTCTCCTGCGCAGCTTGTTGCCCTTTCACCTGCTGAAGTTCTTTTTCCAGCACACGGGAACGTTCAATCAGAGTACGGATTTTATCAGTAATGCTGTTCACATCACCTTTCACCATGTGCGCAACATCTTGCAGCAAATCACTTTGCTGATGCAGTGCATTAATGGCGTTTTCACCGGTAATCGCTTCGATACGACGAACACCTGCTGCCGTGCCTGACTCACTCTGAATACGGAACAGGCCGATATCACCCGTACGGCTGGCGTGTGTCCCCCCGCACAGCTCGGTGGAGAAATCACCCATGATCAGCACGCGCACGCTGTCTTCGTATTTTTCACCAAAGAGCGCCATCGCACCTTTTTCTTTCGCTTCATCCAAATCCATGATGGTGGTCTGAATTGGCAAGTTACGACGGATTTGCGCATTCACCAGATCTTCGACCTGACGAATCTCTTCCGGCTTCATCGCTTCGAAATGCGAGAAGTCGAAACGCAGATAGTTATCGTTTACCAGCGAGCCTTTCTGAGCAACGTGCTTGCCCAGTACCTGACGCAGTGCAGCGTGCAGCAAGTGAGTCGCGGAATGATTCAGACGAATACGTTCGCGACGCTCAACGTCAACTTCGGCTTCAACGCTGTCACCAACGCTCAGTTTGCCTGCGCTCAGCGAGCCCTGATGACCAATGGCCTTGCCATATTTTTGGGTATCAGAAACGTCGAACGTGCCGGCAGCCGTTTTCAGGATGCCTTTATCGCCAACCTGTCCGCCGGACTCGCCGTAGAATGGTGTGTCATCCAGAACGACGATAGCGTTATCGCCCGCCTGAATTTCATTTACTGGCTGACCATTGATGAACAGCGCCACAACTTTGGAATGACCTTGCAGATGCTCATAACCGGAGAACTGCGTAACACCGTCAACACGTACCATGCTGTTGTAGTCCGCGCTGAAACCACTGGACTCACGTGCGCGACGACGCTGAACTTCCATCGCTTTTTCAAAACCGGCTTCGTCAACTTTCAGATTGCGCTCGCGGCACACGTCCGCAGTCAGATCCAGCGGGAAACCGAAGGTGTCGTACAAACGGAAAGCAATCTCACCGTCCAGCGTATCGCCTTGCAGAGAAGATAATTCATCGTCCAACAGCGCCAGACCACGCTCCAGTGTACGGGCAAACTGCTCTTCTTCAGTCTTCAGCAACTGCTCAACCATGGCTTGCTGTTCTTTCAGCTCAGCCGCAGCCGGGCCCATCACGTCAATTAACGGAGCAACCAGTTTGTAGAAGAAGGTCTCTTTCGCGCCCAGCATATTGCCGTGACGGATCGCACGACGAATGATACGACGCAGCACGTAGCCACGGTTTTCATTCGATGGGATCACGCCGTCTGCAATCAGGAAAGCGCAAGAGCGAATATGGTCAGCGATAACGCGCAGAGATTTGCTGGTCAGATCGGTCGCGCCAGTGACGTCAGCAACGGCGGCGATCAGTTTCTGGAACAGGTCGATGTCATAGTTTGAGTTCACATGCTGCATAACAGCGGTGATACGCTCAAGCCCCATCCCGGTATCGACGGAAGGTTTAGGCAGTGGCAGCATGGTGCCGTCAGACTGACGGTTGAACTGCATGAAAACGATGTTCCAGATTTCGATGTAACGGTCGCCATCTTCTTCAGCAGAACCCGGAGGGCCGCCCCAGATATGGTCGCCATGATCGTAAAAAATTTCGGTGCAAGGACCGCAAGGACCGGTATCACCCATCTGCCAGAAGTTGTCAGAAGCGTAAGCGCCGCCTTTATTATCGCCAATGCGGATAATACGTTCTTTTGGAACGCCGACTTCTTTTTCCCAGATTTCAAACGCTTCGTCGTCAGTCTCATAGACGGTGACCCAAAGCTTTTCTTTCGGCAGATTAAACCAGTTTTCGCCGGTCAGTAATTCCCAAGCGTAGTTGATTGCGTCGTGCTTGAAGTAATCGCCGAAGCTGAAGTTGCCCAGCATTTCGAAGAAGGTGTGGTGACGGGCGGTATAGCCGACGTTTTCGAGGTCGTTGTGTTTACCACCTGCACGCACACAACGCTGAGATGTGGTGGCACGGCTGTAGTCACGTTTATCCAGACCGAGGAAAACGTCTTTAAATTGGTTCATCCCGGCATTGGTAAACAACAGTGTCGGATCGTTTGTCGGGACAAGCGAACTGCTTGAAACAACGTTGTGTCCCTTACTATGGAAGAAATCGAGAAACGCTTGACGGATCTCAGCGGTGCTCTTGCTCATAAATATCCCGGAATCATGCTGGAAGAACGGCTCTTGAGCCGGATAACGCTGCATATGGCAGCAATCTGTACAGCTCACGAACGAAAAAGTGCGGATAAGATAAAATTTCTGCGCAGGGAAGTAAAATACCGTATGCGGTCAATCGTCAAAATCGCGATAAATCGACTGTATTTCTTCCTGAAAGAAGCCTCGGTAAAGCAAATAACGCAGAACTTTCGATTTTTCTTTCCAGTCTTTCGGTAAATTTTCTCCAAACTTTCTGACGGCAATATCCCGCGCCAGAACACACCAGTCAACCTCCGTTTCCTCCAGTGCCGTCGATATGATTTCTTTATCGACACCTTTTTGCAGTAATTCCGAACGAATACGTTGTGCCCCGTAGCCTTTATTGCTGCGACCGGAAATATAGCGACTGGCAAATTTGGCATCATCAAGCCAGTGATGCTGGTAGCAATAGTCGATAACTGCCTGTACATGTTCCTCTGGGATCTCTTCCGGCACCGGGCGTGGTTCCGGGCGCGCCTTAACCGCATTATCTTCATCAAAGGCATTTTCGTCTGGTCGTTTACGTGAAGACCAGCGGCTTTGTTTATTTTGGGGTTTTACAAAGGGGACTGGCGGGATAAGCAGTTTGCGGCGCAGTTCAGCTTCACCGTGATCACGCTGAGACAGCAGACGCATCGCGCGGCTGATCAGTGTATTAATTTTCGCCGCATTGGCGTCTTTTTCCTGAGGCGCAAACAGTGTGGATTCACTGTTTTGTTCAACTTCTTCAAGAAGTCGTTTCAGATCGATGACATTTTGATTCGGTGCTTTTTCAGTGGACATCGGAGTCCCTCAGATATGCAAAATGCCAGCCTGAAACCAGGCTGGCATTTTATCGACTGTGACGTCAGACAACCGCGAAATTAAAACTCTTCGCTGGTTTCCATGTTGTCGTCAGCGTCTTCAGCTGTCGTGGCAACGCTCAGTTCGCCGGTGCCGCTCAGCAGCAGGTCACGCAGTTTTTTGTCCAGCTCAGCAGCTACTTTCGGGTTTTCTTTCAGGAAGTTGCAGGAGTTTGCTTTACCCTGACCAATCTTCTCACCGTTGTAGCTGTACCATGCGCCGGCTTTCTCGATCATCTTGTGCTTAACGCCAAGGTCGATCAGCTCGCCGTTGATGTTGATGCCTTCGCCGTACATGATCTGGAATTCGGCTTGTTTGAATGGTGCAGCAATTTTGTTCTTCACCACTTTCACACGCGTTTCGCTACCGACAACCACATCACCTTCTTTGATAGCGCCGATACGACGGATATCCAGACGAACAGAAGCATAGAATTTCAGTGCGTTACCGCCGGTTGTGGTTTCCGGGTTACCGAACATCACACCGATTTTCATACGGATCTGGTTGATGAAGATCAGCAAGGTGTTGGCGTTTTTCAGGTTACCCGCGAGTTTACGCATTGCCTGGCTCATCATACGTGCCGCGAGGCCCATGTGTGAGTCGCCGATTTCGCCTTCGATTTCAGCTTTCGGTGTCAGAGCCGCGACGGAGTCAACGATGATAACGTCAACCGCACCTGAACGGGTCAGCGCATCACAAATTTCCAGCGCCTGCTCACCGGTATCCGGCTGAGAACACAGCAGGTTATCGATATCCACGCCCAATTTTTTAGCGTAGATCGGGTCCAGTGCGTGTTCTGCATCGATGAACGCACAGGTTTTACCTTCGCGCTGTGCAGCGGCGATAACCTGCAAGGTCAGCGTGGTTTTACCGGAAGATTCTGGTCCGTAGATTTCCACGATACGACCCATTGGCAAACCGCCAGCGCCTAACGCGATATCCAGAGACAAAGAGCCGGTAGAGATCGTTTCTACGTCCATGGAGCGATCTTCACCCAGACGCATGATGGAGCCTTTACCGAATTGCTTTTCAATCTGGCCCAGTGCTGCAGCTAACGCTTTTTGCTTGTTCTCATCAATAGCCATTTTTACTCCTCGTCTGATACAGGGGAACATCCCGCCTGCATCACTGAATATAATTTATGTACAGGTAATTGGCAGTAATTATACTGTATGCTCATACAGTATCAAGCCTAATTTTTAATAAACTCACGCAAAGCAGTTTGTAGCGAAAAAACAGCAGCTTGCAAACGCACTGCTTCGCGATCGCCGGAAAACTGCTGTTTAGCCGTCAGAACGCGCCCGTCTTTTCCGGCAAATCCAAACCAGACAGTACCGACAGGTTTTTCTGCAGAACCACCGTCAGGTCCGGCGATGCCGCTGACTGAAAGGGCCACATCCGCGCCCGCGGCGTGCAATACCCCCTGCGCCATTTCATGCACTACCTGTTCACTCACCGCGCCATATTGCTCAAGCGTACTTTCAGACACGCCCAACAATTCATGTTTGGCCGCATTGCTGTAAGTGACAAATCCGCGATCAAACCAGGCGGAGCTGCCGGCAATGTCAGTAATCGCTTTAGCAATCAGGCCGCCGGTGCAGGATTCCGCACAGGTGATCCACTCTCCTTTTGCTTTCAGCGCTGCTCCGATTTCCACACTCAGTTCATGTAAACGTTTTTCGTCCATATCCCCTCCCGGCGGGACATCTGAATCTGACCCGATGTTAGCATTTCTCCTCCGGTCTGCGAGTCCCGTCGAAGCGTTTTGCGCGATGTATTCAGAATTGGCTTAAAAAGAAAAAAGAAGGGCCACGCTCTGTGGCCCTCATGAAAAGGAATGCAACGTCGTTAGCGCGCCGCTTTCACCGCTTCCCCCAACTGCCATACCGCCATCGCATAATGCACGCTGTGGTTGTAACGGGTGATGGTGTAGAAGTTTGGCAACCCGTACCAGTACTGGTAACTGGTGCCCATATCCAGACGCAACAGGCTCGCTTCCTGATAACCCCCCAGAGAACCCAGCGGGCTAAGACCCGCCGCCGTCAGCGTATAAAGTGGATATTTTGTCTTGAAGCCATTCTCCAGCAACGGTGCCTGCCCGGCGGCTGGCACCGCAATGGGTGCGCCTTTCGTCCATCCGTGCGCCTTGAAGTAATTGGCTACGCTGCCGATAGCATCAATCGGATCCCACAGATTGGCATGGCCGTCGCCGTTAAAGTCCACGGCATAATCTTTATAAGAAGATGGCATGAACTGACCGTAACCCATCGCACCCGCAAACGAACCGCGCAGGCTCAGCGGATCGTCCCCCTCACGACGGGACATCAGCAGAAAGGTTTCCAGCTCGCCGGAGAAGTAATCCGCCCGGCGCGGATAGGCAAAGGATAAGGTCGCCAGCGCATCGATAATGCGGGTTTTACCCATGACGCGGCCCCAGCGGGTTTCGACGCCGATAATACCGACAATGATTTCCGGTGGTACGCCGTAAACCTGCTCCGCACGCTGCAAGGCATCCTGATACTGATTCCAGAACACGACACCATTCTGGACGTTATCCGGCGTAATAAATTTGCTGCGATAACGGTTCCAGGCACCATTTGGCACGGTTGACGGCGGGCCAGATGGCGCTTGCTGATCCATCAGACGTAAAACGAAGCCCAGTCGTTTCGTTTGCGCCAGCACATCATGCAGTTGCTGGCGATCAAAACCATGCTCGCTGACCATTTTGTCCACAAACCGGTTCATGGCCGGATCGTACGCGAAATCACCGGACTGCACTGCGCCAGTATGTTCGGGTTGCAACAGAAAGCCCCCGCTGGGAACCGAATTGCCGCTGGCATTTCTTCCGTCAGAGAAAGGATTGCGCGGCCCTTCAGGCTGAGGCGCGGGCTTATGACTGCTACAGGCAGAAAGTGTTAAAACCAGGGGAATAATGACTGCCAGAAGGCGCATCGGATATCCGTAACCATGCAATAAAAGAGGTGGGGGATATGGTAGAGCATTATCAGGGCCGAAAAAACTGAAAATAAACGTCTTTACAACGATGCACGAAGATCCTGATCCACGGTGAATTGCGGAGCATTACGCAACTTCAAAGCGCATCGTGGTTTTTTACCTCTACTCACGTTAGGATCCGTTGTAAAGTCGTTGCCCCGGGCGGTACGAGCCAACAGGATGATTTAAAATTGAA
Source organism: Rahnella sp. ChDrAdgB13 (assembly GCF_017655185.1). NCBI lineage: Bacteria > Pseudomonadati > Pseudomonadota > Gammaproteobacteria > Enterobacterales > Yersiniaceae > Rahnella > Rahnella sp. ChDrAdgB13. The sequence goes on from NZ_JAEMGT010000109.1 coordinate 7,640, forward strand.
TGAAATCAAGAATAAAGGTAGTGATATGAGCGGGCTGGATGCTCACACCCCAATGATGCAGCAGTACCTGCGTCTTAAGGCGGAGAACCCGGAAGTTCTGCTGTTTTATCGTATGGGGGACTTCTACGAACTGTTTTATGACGATGCAAAACGTGCGTCTCAGCTGATGGATATTTCCCTGACCAAACGTGGCGCTTCGGCGGGCGAACCGATTCCGATGGCCGGTGTGCCTTATCACGCCGTTGAAGGCTATCTGGCCAAGCTGGTGCAACTGGGCGAATCCGTCGCCATCGCTGAGCAGATTGGCGATCCGGCGCTGAGCAAAGGGCCGGTTGAGCGCAAAATTGTGCGGATCGTGACGCCAGGCACGGTCAGTGATGAAGCCTTACTGAGTGAGCGTCATGACAACCTTCTCGCGGCCATCTGGCAGGACGGACGTGGCTTTGGCTATGCGACGCTGGATATCAGCTCCGGTCGTTTTCGTGTCGCTCAGCCAGACGATCTGGAAACCATGGCCGCTGAATTACAGCGTACAAATCCGGCAGAACTTCTGTATCCGGAAAGCTTTGAAGCCATGCCGCTTATTGCTTCCCGCCGCGGCCTGCGCCGTCGTCCGATGTGGGAATTTGAGCTCGAAACCGCAAAGCAACAGCTGAATCTCCAGTTCGGCACCCGCGATCTGAGCGGGTTTGGTGTGGAACAGGCCACTCAGGCACTCCGCGCCGCCGGTTGCCTGCTGCAATATGTAAAAGATACCCAGCGCACCGCCCTGCCGCATATTCGTGGCGTGACGATGGAGCGCCAGCAGGACGGCATCATTATGGATGCGGCGACGCGCCGTAATCTGGAGCTGACACAAAATCTTGCAGGTGGTGTGGAAAATACGCTGGCGGCAGTCCTGGATCAGGCCGTCACACCGATGGGCAGCCGTATGCTCAAACGCTGGATCCACATGCCAAGCCGCGACATCAAAATGCTGACCCATCGTCAGCAGGCAATCGGAGCATTACAGGATCTGACCGCCGACTTGCAACCCGTGCTGCGTCAGGTCGGCGATCTCGAACGTATTCTGGCGCGCCTTGCCTTGCGCAGCGCACGGCCACGCGATCTCGCCCGTATGCGCCATGCGTTACAGCAACTGCCCGAAATCCGGGGGATTTTGCAAGATGCTGATGCCGCGCATGTCGCTACACTGGTGGAGCAAACCGGTGAATTTACAGAGCTGGTCGAACTACTTGAACGTGCTGTTGTTGAAGCTCCGCCGGTTCTGGTGCGTGACGGCGGTGTGATTTCGCCAGGCTATAACGCGGAACTGGACGAATGGCGCGCACTGGCTGACGGCGCAACAGACTATCTTGACCGTTTAGAAATTCGCGAACGCGAGAAGCTGGGCCTGGAAACACTGAAGGTCGGATTTAACGGTGTACATGGTTATTACATCGAAGTGAGCCGTCGGCAGAGCCATCTCGTTCCTATTCATTATGTCCGCCGTCAGACGCTCAAAAACGCCGAGCGTTACATCATACCGGAACTGAAAGAGTATGAAGATAAGGTTCTGACCTCCAAAGGCAAAGCCCTGTCGCTGGAGAAAGCGCTGTACGAAGAGCTGTTTGATTTGCTGATGCCGCACCTGCCCGCTCTGCAGCAAAGCGCCAGTGCGCTGGCCGAGTTGGATGTTCTGAGTAATCTCGCAGAACGTGCCTACACGCTCAGTTATACCTGCCCGACAATGAGCGAGAAACCCGGCATCAACATCACCGGTGGCCGCCATCCGGTCGTGGAACAGGTACTGAAAGAACCGTTTATTTCCAACCCGCTGAACATGTCTCCGGTGCGCCGGATGCTGATCATCACCGGCCCGAATATGGGCGGTAAAAGTACCTATATGCGTCAGGCGGCGCTGATTGTTCTGATGGCGCATATTGGCAGCTACGTTCCTGCGGATACTGCGGTTATCGGCCCCGTAGACCGGATATTCACCCGCGTCGGCGCCGCAGATGATCTGGCTTCTGGCCGTTCAACGTTTATGGTGGAAATGACCGAAACCGCGAATATTCTGCATAACGCCACGGAAAACAGCCTGGTGCTGATGGATGAAATCGGGCGCGGCACATCGACCTACGACGGTTTATCGCTTGCGTGGGCGTGCGCCGAGAATCTGGCCAGCCGCATTAAAGCTATGACGTTGTTCGCGACCCATTATTTCGAGCTGACGACGCTGCCGGAAAAAATGGAAGGAACGGTCAATGTTCACCTGGATGCCATAGAGCACGGCGATACCATTGCGTTTATGCACAGCGTGCAGGATGGCGCTGCCAGCAAAAGTTACGGTCTGGCCGTCGCGGCGCTGGCGGGTGTCCCGCGTGATGTCATTAAACGTGCTCGCCAGAAACTGAAAGAGCTGGAAACGTTGTCCAGCAACGCCGCCGCCAGCAAAGTGGATGGTCCGCAACTGACGCTGCTGGCAGAAGAAGTGTCGCCTGCAGTAGAAGCGCTGGAATCTCTGGACGCGGATTCTCTCTCGCCACGTCAGGCGCTGGAATGGATTTACCGTCTGAAAGATATGGTGTAGAAGCCGCGGCGGCTGGCGGCAGAAATGAAAAACGGTGGGGATTAACCCACCGTTTTTTTGATATCGAACTGTCTTTCCGGCGAACAGTTTTTCTTTACGAAAAGTTATTCGCGGAACAGTGCTTCAATGCTCAGCCCTTGCCCTTGCAGAATTTCACGCAGGCGACGCAGACCTTCTACCTGAATCTGACGAACACGTTCACGTGTCAGGCCAATCTCACGCCCCACATCTTCCAGCGTCGCAGCTTCATAACCTAACAGGCCGAAACGACGTGCCAGAACTTCACGCTGTTTTGCATTCAACTCGAATAACCACTTCACGATACTCTGTTTCATATCGTCGTCTTGCGTGGTGTCTTCAGGGCCGTTGTCTTTTTCATCTGCCAGAATATCTAACAGCGCTTTCTCTGAGTCACCACCCAACGGGGTATCTACAGAGGTAATACGCTCATTCAGGCGTAACATACGGCTGACGTCATGCACCGGTTTGTCGAGTTGCTCAGCAATCTCTTCGGCACTCGGTTCATGGTCCAGTTTGTGTGCAAGTTCGCGTGCGGTACGCAGATAAACGTTCAGTTCTTTAACGATGTGAATTGGCAAACGAATGGTACGGGTTTGATTCATGATCGCCCGTTCAATCGTCTGACGGATCCACCATGTTGCATAGGTAGAGAAACGGAAGCCCCGCTCAGGGTCAAATTTTTCAACCGCACGGATCAGACCCAGGTTGCCTTCCTCGATCAAATCCAGCAGTGCCAGACCGCGATTACTGTAGCGGCGGGCAATTTTAACTACCAAACGCAGGTTACTTTCAATCATACGGCGGCGGGAAGGCACATCTCCCCGCAACGCGCGTCGTGCAAAATAAACTTCCTCTTCTGCGGTCAGCAGAGGGGAATAACCGATTTCACCGAGGTACAGTTGAGTTGCGTCCAGCACTCGTTGGCTTACAGCCTGCGACAACAATTCTTCTTCAGCATCGTTGTCGGCAGTCTCTTCGACTATTGCTTTCTCGTCAAAGGCTTCAGCGCTGTTCTCATCGAAATCTACATCATCATGTAACTCGTTAACTTTCAGCGTATTCTGACTCATAAGCTGCTCCTACCCGTGGTCCCGAGGGCAGAATCGATGCTCTGCCCGGATTTATCGCTGCGGAAGATAACGCAGCGGGTTTACGGATTTCCCCTTGTAACGAATTTCAAAATGCAATCTTACTGAACTGGTTCCGGTGCTACCCATCGTCGCTATTTTTTGTCCCGCCTGCACTTCTTGTTGTTCCCGGACCAGCATTGTATCGTTATGTGCATAGGCGCTCAGGTAATCATCATTGTGTTTGATGATGATTAGATTACCGTAACCGCGAAGAGCATTACCGGCATAAACAACGCGCCCCGAGGCAGTTGCTACGACAGCTTGTCCACGCGAACCAGCGATATCGATCCCCTTATTTCCCCCTTCAGCAGCTGAGAAATTATCGATAATTTTCCCGTCAGTCGGCCATTTCCAGGAGGAAACCGGACCGCCATTATTCGTTGAGGTGGCGACGGGAGTGCTGGCTACAGCAACAGGTGTTGTGGTGGTGACTGCACCTGATGTAGGCAACATCTTACCTACATTCTGTTTACCAGAAGATTCAGAATACGTGGTAGTTGGTTGAGATGCAACCACAGAACCTGTGAGCATTCCCCCAGTAGGAACTTTCGGAACACCGCTATTTGTGGCGTCGGTGACGGCCGTCGTACTGCTCGTGCTGGCGGCAGAAGAAACGTTATTTATCTGGACTGTTTGACCCACTTCGAGGCTGTACGGAGCAGGGATATTATTGCGCGCAGCAAGGTCCCGGAAGTCATTGCCGGTGATCCATGCAATGTAGAATAAGGTGTCTCCGCGCTTCACCTGATAGGTGCTTCCGCTGTAACTTCCCTTAGGGATCGAGTTATAGCTGCGGTTGTACACAATGTGTCCGCCTGGGCCGACGGCAGGCGCCATTTGCGGAGGGGAATTCAGAGTATTCTGACTGCTACTGCCGCTGTTTCCGCCGCCATTAACGCTGCTGATCGGCGCGGATGTGTTGGAATTGTTCGAACATCCCGCCATCCAGGCACTGATAAATGTACACACTGCAATGCGGCTTAGTGTTTTTATTGGGCTTCCCGTGCTCATATTTTCCCCCGTTACGGCAATCTCAGAATATCTCTTTATCCGCGCACACCGCGCCAACTGGCGCATTTCGTGTCATCAGACACTGTACGCGCAGGCAACATGCCCGTTCAGGTTTTCCCCCGGAACGGACCGTGCCATAAAAAACTGTAGTGGATGCTATCAACATCGCCAGTACAGCACCATATAACAGTTGTATTTAAATTTTAAGGGGTTAGTCCTGCGCGCGTCAGGGTTCAGGCCAGTTCGCCTTTCACCAGCGGCACAAAACGGACAGCTTCTACGGTCTCCGCAACAAAATCATCACCACGTCGGGTGACGCGCTGGAGAGTCTGGCTTTCTTCGCCGACGGGCAACACCATCACGCCTCCCTCCTCGAGCTGTTGCAGTAAATCTTGAGGTATTTCAGGCGGTGCAGCGGTAACAATGATGGCATCAAACGGGCCACGTGAAGGCCAACCCTGCCAGCCATCGCCGTGACGCGTGGAGACGTTATGCAAATCGAGCTGCTTGAGACGTCTTTTGGCCTGCCACTGCAACCCTTTGATACGCTCAACCGAGTACACATGTTCAACCAGATGCGCCAGAATGGCCGTCTGGTAGCCCGATCCGGTACCGATCTCCAGCACGCGGGATGTCGGCGTCAGGCGCAGTAATTCCGTCATTCTCGCCACGGTATAAGGCTGAGAAATGGTCTGGCCTGAGCCAATCGGCAACGCGGTATTTTCGTAAGCTTTATGCTGAAACGCCTCATCCACAAAGCGCTCACGCGGTACGGACTCGATGGCATGCAGCAGTTTTTCATCATGAATGCCCTGCAGCCGGAGTTGCTCCAGCAGGTTATACATCGGCTTATTCACCATTCGCGCTCACCCCGGCCTTTTCCAACCATGAGACCACGACATCCTGAGCCGCGTAGGCGGTCAAATCCACCTGCAATGGCGTCACGGAAACATAACCTTGCGCGACCGCCGCAAAATCGGTGTCAGGTGCGACGTCAAACTTATCGCCCGGCGGACCAATCCAGTACAAGTCTTGTCCGCGCGGATCCTGCTGACAAAATACCTGCTCAGCAGGATGGCGGCTACCGCAACGCGTCACCTTAATCCCTTTGATTTCGGAAAGTGGCAGGTCCGGAACGTTAATATTCAGAATTTTGCCAGTACGAAGAGGTTCGCGCGCCAGCGCCCTGAGCAGCTGGCAGGTAATAATCGCTGCCGTGTCATAATGCTGATGACCGTCGAGTGAAACCGCCAGCGCAGGAAATCCCAGATGACGCCCTTCCATAGCCGCCGCGACGGTGCCGGAATAAATCACATCGTCGCCCAGATTCGGGCCTGCATTGATGCCGGAAACGACAATATCCGGCTTCGGGCGCATCAGCGAATTAACGCCGAGATACACGCAATCGGTCGGTGTACCGTTGATGACTGCGGTATCGCCGTTCAGATAGGACTGAATACGTAACGGACCGTCGAGCGTCAGCGCGTTTGACGCGCCGCTCCGGTTACGGTCAGGGGCGACCAGCTTTACATCCGCAAATTCACGTAGCGCGCAGGCCAGTGCCTGAATGCCGGGAGCCAGTACGCCGTCGTCGTTACTCAGTAATATCCGCATTCATTTCATCCAGATGCATCAGTTCACGCACTACGCTGGTGGCATAACTGCCCGCCGGTAGCCAGAATTTAAGTTCCAGAGTGACGTCATCCCAGCGCTGCCATTTCATCTGCAAAGGCTGGAGCATAATGGCTCGACGCGCAGGTTCAACACGCTCGCGTTTGAGCAGTGAAAGCAAATCTTCCTGCCCGGCCAGACAAGCCAGCTCAAAGACTTCGGCCTCTTCTGACGTGCCTAACGGCCCGTCACCCGGCAACGGCGCCGTCACCAGCAGTTCTCCGCTTTCGACACGCGGTTGCAGCGATTCAAACTCTTCCGCTTTCGCCACAAACCAGCTTCCGCGGCCACTGAGTTGCAACGCATCGCCCAGTATTGCCTGACGGACGGTGCCTTCTGCCAGACGCTGACTGGCGACAATGTTAAACATCGCACTGCGGCTGGCGGATAAATAGAAACTACGTTTGGCGCGCTCTTTAGGGCGTGCTTCATTGGTTGCCCAGCGTTTCGCCTGCACCAGATTATTGCCGCCGCGGCCAAAACGCTGCGTGCCGAAGTAGTTCGGTACGCCCTGCTCAACAATTTTCGCCAGACGTTCTTCGACATTATCGATGTCACTTATCTGTCGCAAAACCAGCGTAAACGCATTGCCTTTCAAGGTTCCGATACGCATTTTCTTGCGATGTCGCGAGGCACGGATCACTTCACAACCTTCGAGATTGAACTGGCTCAAATCAGGATCTGCCTTACCGGGCAGATGCAGGCAAAACCACTGTTCCGTTACCGCGTGCCGGTCTTTAAGCCCTGCGTAACTGACATCGCGCGGATGCACTTTGGCAAAACGCGCCAGCTGCTCGGCAACAAACTGCGTGTTGCAGCCATTTTTACGGATCCGCACTAAGAGATGTTCACCTTCGCCATCCGGTTCAAAACCCAAATCCTCTTCGACGATAAAGTCTTCCGGATTGGCTTTCAGCAGGCCGGTGGCGGTGGGTTCACCCAGCAACCAGGTGAGACGGGACATATCTATCATGCGGTAATCTTCCACAACATCATTCCTTAATCAGCAGTGCAACGGCTTCGCAGGCGATACCTTCGCCGCGGCCGGTGAAGCCCAGTTGTTCAGTTGTGGTCGCCTTGACGTTGACGTCGTCCATATGGCACTGCAAATCTTCGGCCAGGAATACGCGCATTTGCGGGATGTGCGGCGCCATTTTCGGTGCCTGAGCGATGATCGTGATATCGAGATTGCCCAGCTTGTAGCCTTTTGCACGAATGCGACGCCAGGCTTCACGCAGCAGTTCACGGCTGTCCGCGCCTTTGTAGGCCGGGTCGGTGTCCGGGAAAAGCTTGCCGATATCACCCAGCGCCGCCGCGCCCAGCAGTGCGTCAGTGGCCGCATGCAGCGCAACGTCGCCGTCGGAATGCGCCAGTAACCCCTGCGGATAAGGAATACGCACACCACCGATCACCAGCGGGCCTTCGCCGCCAAACTTATGTACATCAAAACCGTGACCGATACGCATTATGCGTTCTCCTCCTGATACAAGCGGGTTAAGTAGAATTCAGCCAGTGCCAGATCTTCTGGTCTGGTGACTTTAATATTATCGGCCCGCGCCGGGATCAGCATAGGATGAAAACCACAATATTCCATTGCGGAAGCTTCATCAGTGACCACAGCGCCTTCATTCAGTGCGCGGCGCAGGCAGGTTTTCAATAATTCGAGAGGGAAGAATTGCGGCGTGAGCGCATGCCAGAGTTCCTGACGATCCACAGTATGGGCGATCGCATGCGCGCCGGGCTCACCACGTTTCATGGTGTCACGAACTGGTGCGGCGAGGATCCCGCCAGTTTTGCTGACCGCAGAAATGGCCAGAAGGTTTGTCAGATCATCGGGATGCAGACAAGGACGCGCCGCGTCATGCACCAGCACCCAGCCATGGTCGCCTGCGGCCTCAAGGCCTGCCATCACAGATTCGGCGCGCTCATTTCCGCCGGTAACCAGCTGGATCCGTGGATCGCTGGCGACGGGTAACTGCCGGAACTGAGTGTCATGCGGGCTCAGCGCCACGATAACTTTGGTGACGTTACTGCTATGCAACAAGGCACGGATCGAGTGTTCTATCAGCGTCTTACCACCGATAGTCAGGTATTGCTTGGGGCATTCGGCCTGCATACGGCTGCCGATTCCGGCAGCCGGTAACACGGCAATGACCTCTGGAAGGGAAACTGCAGTATGGCTCATGGCTATTGATTCGGGTTGCTTTGCGATACGGTGCTGCCCGGCGCTCGTTTGTTGTCAGGCACCAGGCGATAGAAAGTCTCACCGGGCTTGATCATGCTCAGTTCGTTGCGTGCGCGTTCTTCGATCGCTTCCTGACCGCCGTTCAAATCGTCGATTTCTGCGAAAAGTTGATCATTACGTGATTTCAGTTTGCCGTTATTAACTTGTTGCACCTGAACGTCATCGTTTACACGAACGTAGTCGTGAATACCATTCTTGCCCAGCCACAGTGAATACTGTAGCCAGCCAAGTAAAATCAGTAAAAGCAGTGTTAGTTTGCCCATCCCCGCCCCCTAAAAAAGCCGGACAATCATCCCACAACTTTCCCTCTGACTCCACTGTGGCAGGGTAAATGCCTGCGAGAATCAGACTTACGCACTCAATTATGGGTGAGAATGACACAATGGGTTACATCGTGAAGGAGAATTGCAGGGAAAACCGCCTGAAAAACGCAGGGCCGTCGGACGACATCCCCGAAGAAAAGGAACCGGAAAAGAGTCTGCCTGACTCACCAGCCCGATAGAAATGAGAAGACCGTCCAGAACATGCTGATAACGCAGATTGCGCTGGTAACCGACGTTTTAAACCAGCCACCACGAAAGAACATACTGAGCGCAATGCCAATAAGAACGGATACAGGCATGAGCGCCAGAAAGAAAGGCCAGGTGTAGAGCAGGAAAAACAGGGTATTGGAGCCGTAGACCATAAAAGGGATTGCAAAGGCCAGCCAGTAAAAGACGAAGCCAATGAACCCGCCCTGCATAGAGTAGGACGGCTCGTCGATGTCTGAACTGTCTGTGACCTGCGCCAGCCTCTGATAGCGGGTGTTTTCGACCCGGATCCGGCTGACAAGTCTGCTGAGTAAAGCCTGCATAGATGATCCCTGTATTCAGTGTAAACCGGCACGCTCTCTGGCGTTTGGCCGGCAAACATTCAGGGATTGATAATAGCGCGCTGACGCATCACATCTAATAATTGAGGAACCAAATGTGTTACCAATTGTTCACCATTAAGATGCACATCCGGCACTTCCGGCGGCTGATATTCAGAGTCAATTCCGGTGAAATTCTTCAGTTCACCCGCGCGCGCTTTCTTGTATAAACCTTTAGGATCACGCGCCTCGCAAATCGCCAGCGGCGTATCAACGAACACTTCAATAAACTGCCCTTCCCCGAGCAAATTACGCACCATGTCCCGCTCAGCGCGATGAGGAGAAATGAAGGCGGTCAGCACGACCAGACCGGCATCCACCATCAGTTTTGCCACTTCACCAACGCGCCGGATGTTTTCGCGACGGTCGTCATCCGTAAACCCTAAATCACGGCAAAGCCCGTGGCGGACGTTGTCGCCATCAAGCAGATACGTGCTGATACCCTGCGCATGCAGCGCCTGTTCCAGTGCACCCGCCACCGTGGATTTCCCCGAGCCCGAAAGCCCGGTGAACCACAGAACTGCGCCGCGATGACCATGCTGTTTCTCGCGATCCGCGCGCGTCACCGCGTGCGGATGCCAGACAACATTATCGTCTTTTAAGAAGGAGCCGTTATGCAACGCCATCTTATTTTCCACCCAGCAAATCGCGCGCGCCCCAGTGCGGGAAGTGGCGGCGAACAAGGCTGTTCAGTTCCAGCTCAAACGCGCTGTATTTATCCGCTTCCTGATAAACTTCTTCCAGCGCTTCGCGAACCAGACCAGCGCCCACGGTCACGTTCGTCAGGCGATCGATAAAGATCATCCCGCCGGTCACCGCGTTGCTCTGGTAATTATCCAGCACCAGCGGTTCGTCAAAGGTCAGTTCGACCAGGCCGATACCGTTGAGCGGCAGGTTTTCCACCACGCGCTGAGTCAGTGAGTTGATCTCGACCTGATACTCAATATTTTCCACGCGCGCACGGGCTTTCTTGCCACCAACTTTGATGTCATAGCTCTGGCCGACGCTAAGCGGTTGCTCCGCCATCCACACCACGTCCACTTTCGCATTCTGCACCGGTTTAACGGTTTCATCCGCGTCCACCAGCGTATCGCCGCGGCTGATATCACGTTCATCGGCCAGCACCAGCGTGATCGCCTCGCCTGCCCAGGCTTCCTGCAAATCACCGTCAAAGGTCACGATGCGTGCCACGGTAGATTCCACACCTGACGGCAGAACTTTTACTTTCTGACCGACGCGGACAGACCCCGACGCCAGCGTACCGGCATAACCACGGAAATCGAGGTTTGGACGGTTCACATACTGCACCGGGAAACGCATCGGTTGCTGTTCGCGAATGTTAATAATGTTGACCGTTTCCAGCACGTCGAGCAGCGTTGGTCCGGTATACCAGCCCATTTTTTCGCTTGGCGTCGCCACGTTATCGCCTTCCAGTGCGGAAAGCGGTACAAATTTGATGTCCAGATCGGTCGGCAGCTGCTGAGCGAAATCCAGATAATCCTGTTTAAATTGCTCGTACACAGACTCGCTGAAATCGACCAGATCCATTTTGTTCACAGCCACAACCAGATGGCGGATCCCCAGCAAAGTGGCGATAAAGCTGTGGCGACGGGTTTGATCCAGCACACCTTTACGGGCGTCGATCAGCAGGATCGCCAGATCGCAGGTCGATGCACCGGTCGCCATATTACGGGTGTACTGTTCGTGCCCCGGCGTATCCGCGATGATGAACTTACGCTTTTCAGTGGAGAAATAACGGTAAGCAACATCGATGGTAATACCCTGTTCGCGTTCCGCTTGCAGGCCATCAACCAGTAAAGCCAGATCCAGTTTTTCGCCCTGCGTGCCGTGACGCTTGCTGTCATTGTGCAGCGAGGACAGCTGGTCTTCGTAAATCTGGCGGGTATCGTGAAGCAGACGCCCGATCAGCGTACTTTTGCCATCATCGACGCTGCCACAAGTCAGGAAGCGCAGAAGGCTTTTGTGTTGCTGAGCGTGCAGGTAAGCTTCGACGCCGCCCTGCTCCGCGATTTGTTGTGCAATTGCATTATTCATTAGCTGCGGCTCCTCAGAAGTACCCTTGACGCTTTTTCAGTTCCATCGAACCGGCCTGATCGCGGTCGATCGCCCGTCCCTGACGCTCACTGGTCGTGGAAACCAGCATCTCTTCGATGATTTCCGGCAGCGTTTGCGCTTCGGATTCCACGGCACCGGTCAGCGGCCAGCAACCCAGCGTACGGAAGCGCACCATTTTCTTCTCGATCACTTCGCCCGGCTGGAGATCAATACGATCGTCATCCACCATCAGCAGCATGCCGTCACGCTCGAGAACCGGGCGCGGCGCAGCCAGGTAGAGCGGAACGATTTCAATATTTTCCAGATAGATGTACTGCCAGATATCCAGCTCAGTCCAGTTGGAGAGCGGAAACACGCGGATACTTTCGCCTTTGTTAATCTGGCCGTTGTAGTTATGCCACAACTCCGGACGCTGGTTTTTCGGATCCCAGCGGTGAAAACGGTCACGGAACGAGTAAATACGTTCTTTGGCACGGGATTTTTCTTCGTCACGGCGTGCGCCGCCGAAAGCCGCGTCAAAACCGTATTTGTTCAGCGCCTGTTTCAGTCCTTCGGTTTTCATGATGTCAGTGTGTTTGGCACTGCCGTGAACGAACGGATTAATGCCCATCGCCACGCCTTCCGGGTTTTTATGCACCAGCAGCTCGAAACCGTAGTTTTTCGCCGTACGGTCACGGAATTCGTACATTTCGCGGAATTTCCAGCCGGTGTCCACATGCAACAGCGGGAACGGCAGCGTGCCCGGGAAGAAAGCTTTGCGAGCCAGATGCAGCATCACCGAGGAGTCTTTCCCGATGGAATACATCATCACCGGGTTGGCGAATTCAGCAGCCACTTCACGGATGATATGGATACTCTCCGCCTCCAGTTGCCGCAAATGAGTCAGTCGTTTTTCGTCCATAACAGATCCTTTAAGCCAAATTCACAACCGACGGGCGTTGAGTCCCGTCAGTTTCAGGATGATGCCCAAACCACGCCAGTTGCTGATGAAGTGCCACCACTTCACCAATCACCAGCAGCGCCGGTACCGGCGCCTTTTGAGCCAGATGTTCAAGATTATCGAGCGTTCCGGTCAGCACCTGCTGATCGGCTCGCGTTCCCCGTCCGATGACCGCGACAGGTGTCGTTGCTGCACGTCCGTGAGCGATCAGCTGCTGGCTGATTTCAGCCGCTTTGAGCGTGCCCATGTAAATCGCCAGCGTTTGTTTTCCTTTGGCGAGCGTCTCCCACTGCACGCCGTTATCATCAGAGCGGCAATGCCCTGTCACAAACATCACGCTCTGCGCGTAATCACGGTGCGTCAGAGGGATGCCGGCATACGCCGTTGCGCCAGCGGCAGCGGTGACACCCGGAACGACCTGGAAAGGAATTCCGGCCGCTTTCACCGCCTGGAGTTCTTCACCGCCACGTCCGAAGATGAACGGGTCGCCGCCTTTCAGGCGCACGACTTTTTTCCCCTGCTGAGCCAGTTCGACCAGCAGACGGTTGGTTTCTTCCTGCGACACCGAGTGGCTGCCCGCTCGTTTGCCGACACAAATTCTGTCCGCGTCACGGCGGACTAAATCCAGCACGTCGTCGCTGACCAGATAGTCGTACAACACCACATCAGCCTGCTGCATAACCTGCAAACCGCGTAAGGTGAGCAATCCTGCATCACCCGGCCCGGCACCGACCAGCGTGACATTGCCGTTTTGCGCGATGTCTTCCGCACTTTCTAACTGTTCTTGCAACGCTTTCTCCGCCTGTGCGAGTTTCCCCGCAGAAGCCAGACTGGAGAAGCGACCGGCAAAAGCCTGCTCCCAGAACCGACGGCGTGCACGCATGGAACTGAACTGCGCTTTGACCCTGCCGCGCCAGCGACCGGCGATTTCCGCCATTTGCCCCAGGCTGTTTGGCAGCAACGTTTCGAGTTTTTCACGCAACATTCTTGCCAGCACCGGCGCTTTACCCCCGGAGGAAACCGCGACCACAATCGGCGTGCGGTCAACTATCGAAGGAAAGATAAAGGAACACTTAGGCTGATCGTCGACGACGTTCGCCAGAAGATGACGCTGACTGGCCTGTTCGAACACTTCCGCATTCAGCGCGGCGTCATCAGTGGCAGCAATCACCAGAAACACATCATTGAGCTGCTCTGGCAGAAATGCCTGCGCCAGCCAGCTGACTTCATTGGCATGTTCACGTTGTTCCAGCTCGGGGGAAAGTGCCTGTGCAACTATCCGAACTTGTGCACCCGCCCGCAGGAGAAGATCTATTTTGCGGGCAGCGACTTCGCCACCACCAACAACCAGCACCGGGCGTTGTTTGAGGTCGGCAAATATTGGTAGATAGTCCACAAAGGCCTTTATTGATTGTCAGGATTAATCATCAAACTATACGTGCAGGCAATAATTGATCTGAAATGACGAAAAGGAATGATTAGTTACTAAATGGAATATAGCGCGCCGTAAGGGGGCTGCTTTTTTTATACTCCGGCCAGCCTGAATATTTTTCATGAACTCTTCCGGACGTTCCGGGCGACAAAAAGAGCGGTTTGAGATAACGGGAAATTGTCTATTAGCGCGGACAATCGCATACTATATCGCCCACAAAGACCGCCACACGCGGCCTGTCAGGTGTAGTGCCCTTTCCGGTCATTTTGACCCGCAAACAAGGATTTTTGGCTATGTTTTCTTTTTTACGCATGAAGCGGACGCTGCTCGCCATCGGGTTGAGCGGCGTCTTAATGAGTCATGCGGTGGCTGCTTCGTCGCCACTTCCGGCGATGGGTGAAATCGCCAGTCAGCAAATTCGTCATATCGCAACCTATTTTCCGGGACGCATGGCAGGCAGCCCTGCTGAACTTATCGCGGCAGATTATCTGAATCAGCAATTCAATAAATTAGGGTATAAAAGCGATCTGCGCGGATTCGATACCCGCTATCTGTACACCAGCAACGACGGCAAAAAGAACTGGCAGAATATTCACGCCACGTCCGTTATTGCCGCGCGCCCCGGCGACGTTCCGCAGCAGATTATTGTGATGGCGCACTTTGATACTTATGTGCCGCAAAGCGACAGCGACACCAACCATAATCTCGGCGGCCTGACCTTGCAGGGTGTGGATGATAACGCGTCAGGCGTCGGTGTGATGCTTGAGCTGGCCGAACGCATGCAGGCCATTCCCACACATTACAGTCTGCGCTTTGTGGCGCTGAGTGCCGAAGAAACCGGTGCGAAAGGTGCGGAGGATTTTGTGAACCGCATGAGCGCTGAAGAGAAGAAAAACACACTGCTGGTGATCAATCTGAATTCACTGATTACCGGCGACCGGTTGTATTTCAACAGCGGCGTGAATACCTCTGCGGCGGTGGCAAAACTAACCCGCGTCCGCGCCATCAAGATTGCGCACAGTCTGGGGATCCCGGCGGAAAGCCATGACAATACGCATTGCTGCGACGGCATCGGCGCACTGGATGAAGCGCGATTACCGCTGCTGAACGTGACGGCCACGAATTATGCATTAGGCAAGAAAGATGGCGAGCAACAACGCGCCGTCAGCAGCCACTTCCCGCTGGGCACAACCCGCTATCAGAGCCAGTTCGATAACCTGCAATATCTCGATACCGCGCTGCCGGGCCGCATTGAAAAACGCTCGCGGGATACCGTGAAAGTGTTGTTCCCGCTGCTCAGGGATCTGGCGAAACCGGCGAAACACGCCTGATTTAAAGAAGAGTCGTAGAGACGCTAATAACAGGAATCCCCTAAATAATTCGGGTTGCAGGAAGGCGGCAAGTAAACGCATCCCCTTGAGCATAGATAACCATGTGACCGGGGTAAGTGCACGCAGCCAACGCATCTGCAACTCGAAGTATGACGGGGATTTACTCGTGCAGGCCGCACTCTCGTTTAAGCCCAAAGAAACGCGTTTCTTCTTCCTTCATCCCTTCTTCCCACTTTTTCGTGGTATGGGTATCGCCGACGGAAAGATAGCCCTGATCCCACAGTGGATGGTAGCTGAGGCCATGTTCTTTCAGGTACTGGAAGACCTGACGGTTATCCCAGTCAATGATCGGCAGGATTTTAAACACACCACGCTGAACCGCCAGAACCGGGAGATGCGCACGGCTGCCGGACTGTTCGCGACGCAGACCGGCGAACCAGGTCTGCACGCCGAGCGTCTGAATCGCACGATTCATCGGCTCAACTTTATTGAGGTGGTTGTACTTCTCAATGCCTTCGACGCCCTGCTCCCACAGTTTGCCGTAACGCGCTTCCTGCCAGGCAGGCGATTGCTCCGCACGGAAGATCTGCAAGTTCAGGCTGAGCTGCTCAGTTAACGAATCAATGAACTGGTAGGTTTCCGGGAACAAATAACCGGTATCCGTGAGGATCACCGGAATGTCCGGTTTCTGCTGCGTCACCAGATGCAGGCTCACGGCCGCCTGAATACCAAAGCTGGAGGACAACGCAAATTCACCGGGCATATTCTCCAGTGCCCACTGCACACGCTCCTGTGCAGACAGTTTTTCAAGGCTGACGTTAATTTCCGCCAGCGCCAGGGCCTGTCCGGACTTCGGCATGTCGTTCAGTTCGGCCAGAGTCAGATTCAATGAACTCATGGTGCCTCCTGTCAGTCGTAACGGTTAATCGTAGAAATCACGGGCCGGATCAAGCACCGGTCTGATGATCCCCGCGCGGATCACGAAATCACCAAAACCTTCGCCGGTTTCGCGCTCTTTTGCCCAGCGCCCTACCAGTTCGTCGATGATTGTCAGGATCTCTGCGTCTGAAATATTTTCGCGGTACATCCGCGGAATGCGCGTCCCGGCGCGGTTACCGCCGAGGTGCAGGTTATAACGGTTGAGGGCTTTGCCCACCAGACCGATTTCCGCCAGCAGTGCACGGCCACAACCGTTCGGGCAGCCCGTCACGCGCAGAACGATGTGTTCATCGCCTACGCCATGACCGTGCATGATGCCTTCCACTTTGGTCACAAACTCCGGCAGGAAACGTTCAGCTTCCGCCATCGCCAGCGGACACGTCGGGTAAGACACGCAGGCCATTGAGTTTTTACGCTGCTCTGTAACACCGTCGTCGATCAGGCCGTGATTACGCGCCAGCGTTTCTATCGCGTCTTTGTCTTTTTCGGCGACACCGGCCACGATCAGGTTCTGGTTAGCAGTTAGCCTGAAATCGCCTTTGTGGATCTTAGCAATTTCTGCCAGACCGGTTTTCAGCGGCTTGCCCGGATAATCCAGAATACGGCCATTTTCGATAAACAGGGTCAGGTGCCACTGTTTGTCGATGCCTTTCACCCAGCCGATACGATCGCCGCGGCCGGTGAATTCGTAAGGGCGGATTTCAGCGAACTGAATTCCCGCGCGCTTTTCCACTTCAGCTTTGAATACCGGCACGCCAACGCGTTCCAGCGTGTATTTCGTTTTGGCGTTTTTACGGTTGGTACGGTTACCCCAGTCCCGCTGCGTGGTCACCACGGCTTCGGCTACGGCCAGCGTTTTCTCCAGCGGGATAAAGCCCAGCTCGCTGGCGGTACGGGCGTAAGTCGCTTTATCGCCGTGTGCGATAGAAAGACCGCCGCCGACCAGTACGTTAAAACCGATCAGTTTACCGTTGTCAGCAATCGCCACGAAGTTCAGATCGTTCGCATGAAGATCAACATCGTTTTGCGGCGGGATCACCACGGTGGTTTTGAATTTACGTGGCAGATAAGTCGCGCCCAGAATCGGCTCTTCGTCAGTGGTTTCGACTTTTTCCTGATCGAGCCAGACTTCGGCGTAAGCACGGGTGCGCGGCAGCAGATGTTCGGAGATTTTCTTCGCCCACTGATACGCTTCCTGATGCAGTTCAGACTCCACCGGATTCGACGTACATAGCACGTTACGGTTAACGTCGTTGGCGGTCGCCAGTGCATCCAGGCCGAGTTTATTCAGCAACTGATGCACCGGTTTTACGTTCGGTTTCAGAATGCCGTGGAACTGGAATGTCTGACGGTTAGTAATACGGATGCTGCCGTAGATCGTGCTGTCTTCGGCAAATTTGTCGATGCCAAGCCATTGCGAAGGCGTCATCACCCCGCCCGGCAGACGGCAACGCAGCATCATGGCGTGACGCGGCTCCAGCTTTTGCTCAGCACGTTCAGCACGAATATCGCGGTCGTCCTGCTGGTACATGCCGTGGAAACGGATCAACAGGAAATTGTCACCGTTGAAACCGCCGGTCAGGCCGTCTTTTAAATCATCGGCAATGGTTCCGCGCAGGAAATGACTTTCCTTTTTCAGGCGTTCGGCGTCGGCCAGAGGCGCATCGACAATCAGCGGACCGGGGCCGGGATTGAGTTCACTCCACAACTTTTTGCTCATAAGTTTTTACTCATCGCTCTAATTTTTATAAACGCCAGATTAGTAAACGTCACGCTGATAGCGGCGATCCAGACGCAACTCGCTGAGATATTCGTCGGCGGTTTCCAGATCCATCACGCCATATTCGGCAATAATCTCCAGCAGCGCCTGCTCTACGTCTTTCGCCATACGGTTGGCGTCGCCGCAAACATAGACGTGCGCGCCTTCCTGCAACCATTGCCAGACTTCAGCGCCGCTCTCGCGCAGCTTGTCCTGTACGTAAACTTTTTCCGCCTGGTCACGCGACCACGCCAGACTGATGTGGGTCAGCAGGCCGTCTTTCACGTAGCGCTGCCATTCCACCTGATAAAGGAAATCGTCGGTGAAGTGCGGATTGCCGAAGAACAGCCAGTTTTTGCCGCTGGCCCCGTCGTTATCACGCTGCTGGATGAACGCGCGGAACGGCGCAATCCCGGTGCCCGGCCCGATCATAATGACCGGCGTTTCAGGATTAGCTGGCAGACGGAAATTGTCGTTGTGCTCGATGAAGACTTTCACTTCGCCGTCTTCTTCCAGACGGTCAGCCAGATAACCTGATGCACCACCGGAACGCGGACGGCCATCAATGTCATAACGCACAACGCCGACGGTGATATGCACCTCGGATTCGGTTTCGGCCTGTGACGAGGCAATCGAATACAGGCGCGGCGTCAGCGGACGCAGTAAATCCACCAGTTGCTGAGCGTCGAGTTCAGTCGGTGCGCGGCGCACCATGTCAACAAACGGCACGGTTTGCGCGTATTGCAAAAGCGCAGGTTTGTCGGCCAGCAATCCGGTCAGATGTTCGTCGCGGCAAAGCGCGGCGTATTTCTCAATGATTGGCGTGGTGTTTTGCGTCAGCTCGATATGATGCTGGAGGGCTTCAGACAGCGGCATTGATTTGCCGTTGATGCCGACCGTCTCATCGCCTTTCAGCCACAGCAGTTCCACGACTTCCTGCACCAGCTGCGGATCGTTTTCAAACCAGATCCCCAGCGCATCGCCCGGCTGGTAACGCAGACCAGAATCACCGAGATCGATTTCCAGATGACGCACATCTTTATCCGAATCGCGGCCGGTGATTTTCTGGTTCACCGCCAGCGTCGCCGTCAGCGGTGCTTCTTTCGTATACGGGCTGCTGTCGATCTGATTTACACTGCCCGCCAGCGTCGGCGCGGCTTGCGCGGAAGTGTCTGCTGGTACGCGCTGTTTCAGCACTTCAACTATGCGCTTGCGCCATCCGGCGGCAGTCTCTTTATATTCAACGTCCGCATCTACGCGGTCTAACAGACGCTCCGCGCCCAGTTCGCCCAGACGCGTATCGAAGTCTTTACCGGCCTGGCAGAAGAACTCATAAGAGGTATCGCCAAGCGCGAACACCGCAAAAGCCGTGTCCGTGAATTTTGGGGCTTTTTTGGATTGCAGGAATTTATGCAGCGCGACGGCTTCTTCGGCCTGCTCGCCTTCGCCCTGCGTCGACGCCACAATCAGCAGCAGTTTTTCCTGCGCGATTTGCTTGAATTTGTAATCACCGGCATTCACCAGATTCACATTCAGTTTTGCGGCAATCAGGTCATCACGTAACTGTTCGGCCACGCGGCGGGCATTGCCGGTTTGCGAGGCAGAAATCAAGGTAATCGATGCTGCTGCCGGCACCGGTGCCGGCGCGGCCACAGCGCCCGGTTGCTGGTTAACCATCCCCCAGAAATAACCGGAAAGCCAGGCCATCTGAGTCGGTGAATAATCACTCGTTGCCGATTGAAGTCGTGCCAGTTGCTCGGGGGTCAGCGGGAGCAGTGAAATTGGAGGAGCCTGAGTCGTCATCGCAGTACGAATTCCCTTATGCATAAGCCAGTCATCAATCCGGCCTTCAGCGGCTTTCAGGGGATACCTACGCGCGGAAAAGACCTTCAGAAAGTGTAAGGTTAACGAGCCGGATAATAACAATTAAAGAAGTGATGGAAATAATAAATAACCAAAATGACTAAGAGGATTTAGCGGTAAGTTCTATCTGAAAAAGTGGTAAAGGGAGTTTTTTATCGTACTGAAATCGCTATGAAATTTCCCACACACTTCGCGGGCATTTTCAAAGTGACGGAAAGTAAAAGAAAAACCCCGCCGGAGCGGGGTGATGAAATTTTTTCAGGACACGGCTTTTACGCTCAAGTCTCAGAGATGGAAGGCGTTATGCTGCTCGAACCACGCAAACTGGCCGGCGGCAAAGACCGACATTTTACTGCCGCTATGGCCGATGTCAGAGAGGTCCATAAAGTGCCAGTTGAACGGCGTATTGTTCTGTTCGGCACGCTGCTGGGATGTGGTGAAATAGCTTTCTGCACGTTCCAGCCGGTTGGTCCCCTGCGCCATCGCCTGTTTGGATTTACGCAGCAGATGATTTTCCGGATCGTCATCTTCAGCGCCCACGGCAATCAGCACCGGTTTCGCAAAATAATCATTGAGCTGTTGCTGGTTTACCGCCACTGGCGCTTCACGCAAACCATACGGCCAGCGCTGATCGGTATCCGGCAATGTCCACCAGCCGGCCGCAGCGCAGACGGCAGCTTTGACATTCGGCTCAGGCAATAACGTCAGCATGCGGTGAACGAACTGGCAGCCCGCGCTGTTCCCGAACAAATAGTATTGCTTCTGGCCAGTCACGCCCTGCTTTTGCAACGTCGTAAACAGATTATCGACCATGCTGAACGCCCACTGAGATTTAGGCAGACGGCGGTGCGTTTTGCTGTCCACCAGATTTCCAAGGTTGTACCCCGCCGCGCCCGGGAATTCCTGTTCGCTGAAATGCGGCACGATAACGCGCAAATGATACTGATCTGCAACGGTTATCCAGTCATTACGGTAGGTTGCCGCGTTGCGGTCAACGCCGGTCATGACCATCACTACCGGCGTATTTTCATCAGCCTCTGCGGGCTGGTAGGTGAAGACTTCCAGCGTCTTTTTACTCTGAGCCAGAGGAACATGCATGACACCGGCACCCGGCGGGAATATCAGCGGAGCTTTCGGTATAGCCGTTTTGGCGACCGGTGGCACTTTTGCCGCAGGCTGAACGGTTTTAGCCGCGGCGGGCGCGGCTTCCTGTGGGGGAGCCGTGGTTTCTGCCTGCACGCTGGCAGAGAACAACAGCGCCAGAACAGCGCAACGAAGCACAGTAATCATTCACTATCTCAACAGGTTAGTTTCTACCGGCTAACTGTAAGCCAGCAATGCGGGCGGAGTAAAGAGAGTAAAAGTCAGGATTTGGTGAAGAAAAGCGCAGTTAAGTCATGGCACGTAAGCCGGTATTCCGGTACTATGCCGCGTTTTTTCGAGCAACGAGACAGCCTCATGACCACCACATTATTTAAAGATTTTCAGTTCGAAGCCGCACACCATTTACCGCACGTCCCTGCCGGACACAAATGCGGCCGGTTGCATGGCCACTCTTTTACCGTTCGTATAGAAATCACCGGTGAAGTGGATCCGCACACAGGCTGGGTAATGGATTTCGCCGATCTGAAAGCTGCATTCAACCCGACGCTGGACCGCCTCGATCATTATAATCTGAATGATATTCCGGGCCTGGAAAACCCAACCAGCGAAGTGCTGGCGGAATGGATCTGGAATGAGATGAAGCCGAAGCTGCCTTTGCTTTCCGCCGTGCGCGTGAAAGAAACTTGCACAGCGGGTTGCGTCTATAAAGGCTGATCCACCCAATATGGCTATTTAGGCGATATTTAAGTATT
Organism: Rahnella sp. ChDrAdgB13; assembly: GCF_017655185.1. Lineage (NCBI taxonomy): Bacteria > Pseudomonadati > Pseudomonadota > Gammaproteobacteria > Enterobacterales > Yersiniaceae > Rahnella > Rahnella sp. ChDrAdgB13. The sequence goes on from NZ_JAEMGT010000109.1 coordinate 29,396, forward strand.
TATGGGTCTGCATCGACAGCCGCCAGTTCTTTGCAATGCAGGTCGCAATGCACAGTCTGGTGGCTTCTTCTTTTTGGCTGATAGGCTGCAACGCGATAATGCGTGATTTGCTGTCGGTCAGCGTTTCCAGCAATGCTTCCAGTGCGTCGATATCACGCTGACGCGCCACCGGATGTTTCACTTCATCAGCACGTTTCAGCGCCTGCGGCAGAATGTCGTACCCGCCACGCATATTCACTTTAGGTGAAACGGTGACCCAAGTATTCACTGAACAACGCACTTCATGCGTGCCGCTGGTTTCAATCTGACAACTGAAGCCGTTTTTCTCGAGCAAAGAGGTCAGCTCGGTCAGGTCATAAATGCACGGCTCGCCGCCGGTGATCACCACGTGACGGGCGGTGTAACCCTGTTGTGCGATGACGTCCAGCAACTGTTCTGACGTCGCGTTACCCCAGGCATCACTCTCTTCGGTTTTGACCAGAATGCGCTGCATATCGACTTCCCGATCGGCAATTTTATCCCAGGTGTGTTTGGTGTCGCACCAGCTGCAACCCACCGGGCAGCCTTGCAGGCGCACAAAAATCGCCGGCACGCCGGTAAAATAACCTTCCCCTTGCAGGGTTTCGAACATCTCATTAATCGGGTACTGCATCGTTTTCTCAGTCATCTCTAAAAAATCAGCGCGCATTATCACAGATAAGACGGGTGAGGCCAAACTTGTGCTGTAAATGAGTATGGCAGATTTGCCCGACACCATTTTTCAGGCATAAAAAAACCCGCCGGAGCGGGTTTTTAAGAAAGCGTTACAGGGCAGTAATTACTGACCTTTAACTTCTTTCAGACCGTTGAACGGAGCAGGAGTACCCTGTGCCGCCAGCGCTTCTTCGATACGGATCAGCTGGTTGTATTTAGCAACACGGTCAGAACGGCTCATAGAACCGGTTTTGATCTGGCCAGCAGCAGTACCGACCGCCAGGTCAGCGATGGTTGCATCTTCAGTTTCGCCTGAACGGTGAGAGATAACGGCAGTGTAGCCAGCATCTTTAGCCATTTTGATCGCAGCCAGAGTTTCGGTCAGTGAACCGATCTGGTTGAATTTGATCAGGATGGAGTTAACGATACCTTTGTCGATACCTTCTTTCAGGATCTTGGTGTTGGTTACGAACAGATCGTCACCCACCAGCTGGATTTTGTCGCCCAGAACTTTAGTCTGGTAAGCAAAGCCAGCCCAGTCAGATTCGTCCAGACCGTCTTCGATAGAAACGATTGGGTACTGTTTAGTCAGGTCTTCCAGGAAGTGAGTGAACTCTTCAGAAGTGAATGCTTTGTTGCCTTCGCCAGCCAGAACGTATTTACCATCTTTGTAGAACTCAGATGCCGCACAGTCCATCGCCAGGGTGATGTCTTTGCCCAGTTCGTAGCCTGCTGCTTTAACCGCTTCAGCGATCACAGCCAGAGCTTCTGCGTTAGAACCCAGGTTTGGCGCGTAGCCACCTTCGTCACCAACAGCAGTACCCATGCCTTTAGATTTCAGAACTTTAGCCAGGGTGTGGAAAACTTCAGAACCCATACGGATGGCTTCTTTCAGCGTTTTCGCGCCAACAGGCTGAATCATGAACTCTTGAATATCAACGTTGTTATCAGCGTGTTCGCCGCCGTTGATGATGTTCATCATAGGCAGTGGCATAGAGTATTTGCCTGGGGTACCGTTCAGTTCTGCGATGTGAGCGTACAGTGGCAGACCTTTAGAAGCAGCCGCCGCTTTAGCAGCAGCCAGGGAAACAGCCAGAATCGCGTTAGCACCGAAGTTAGATTTGTTTTCGGTACCGTCCAGGTCGATCATGATTTTATCGATGTTAGCCTGGTCTTTTGCATCTTTGCCCAATACAGCCTGAGCAATTGGACCGTTAACAGCAGCAACGGCTTTCAGAACGCCTTTGCCCAGGAAACGGGATTTGTCACCGTCACGCAGTTCCAGCGCTTCGCGGGAACCGGTAGAAGCACCTGATGGCGCAGCAGCCAGACCAACAAAACCACCTTCCAGATGAACTTCAGCTTCTACAGTCGGGTTACCACGTGAATCGATGATTTCGCGACCGATGACTTTAACGATTTTGGACATTAGGATTTCCTCAGTACAAGTTAACTAAAGCTTCAGACAAACGACGCATCTGCGACACGTCGTTTCCCCTGTATTTTATTTTACCTGACGCTTCTGATACTCACCGGCAGCCTTCACGAAGCCTGCAAACAACGGATGACCATCACGCGGCGTAGACGTAAATTCTGGATGGAACTGGCAAGCAACAAACCACGGATGGTTTGGCAGCTCGATAATTTCCACCAGTTGCTTATCGCCAGAGCGACCGGCTACGCGTAAACCTGCGGCTTCGATTTGTTTCAGCAGCATATTGTTCACTTCGTAACGGTGACGATGGCGTTCAACTATTGTCGGCTCGCCGTACATCTCGCGAACCAGGCTACCCTCGTTCAGGTGACATTGCTGACCACCTACACGCATGGTTCCGCCTAAATCACTGTCTTCGGAACGTACTTCGACGTTACCTTCTTCATCGCGCCATTCAGTGATGAGGGCGACTACCGGGAACTTACAGTCTGGCACAAATTCCGTTGAGTTGGCGTTATCCATACCCGCAACGTTACGGGCAAACTCAATCAACGCAACCTGCATACCCAGACAAATACCCAGATAAGGAATGTTGTTTTCACGCGCATAACGGGCTGTCGCGACTTTCCCTTCCACACCACGATAACCGAAGCCACCCGGGATTAGGATTGCGTCCAGGCCTTTCAGCACTTCGACGCCACGGGTTTCGACATCCTGTGAATCGATAAGTTTAATGTTCACGGTCAGGCGATTTTTCAGGCCACCGTGTTTGAGCGCTTCAATCACAGACTTATACGCGTCTGGCAGCTCAATGTACTTACCGACCATACCGATGGTGACTTCACCGCCCGGATTAGCTTCTTCGTAAACAACCTGTTCCCACTCGGACAGATTGGCTTCCGGCGCGTTGATGCTGAAACGTTTACAAATATAGTCGTCCAGACCCTGAGATTTCAATAGGGCCGGGATTTTATAAATGGAATCAACATCTTTAAGGGAGATAACCGCTTTTTCCGGCACGTTGCAGAACAGCGCAATTTTTGCACGTTCATTGGCAGGAACAGCGCGGTCAGAACGGCAGATCAGCACGTCTGGCTGGATACCGATAGACAGCAGTTCTTTCACAGAATGCTGAGTCGGTTTTGTTTTCACTTCACCGGCAGCGGCCATGTACGGCACCAGGGTCAGGTGCATGTACAGCGTATGTTCACGGCCCACTTCAACCGCCATCTGACGAATCGCTTCCAGGAACGGCAGGGATTCGATATCACCGACAGTACCGCCAATTTCAACCAGCACGACATCGTGGCCTTCGCCGCCTTCAATGATGCGTTCTTTGATGTTGTTGGTGATGTGCGGGATAACCTGAATGGTCGCGCCGAGATAATCGCCGCGGCGCTCTTTGCGCAGCACGTCAGAATAGATACGGCCTGTGGTGAAGTTGTTGCGGCGAGTCATCTTGGTGCGGATGAAACGCTCGTAGTGACCCAGATCGAGATCGGTTTCAGCGCCATCTTCGGTAACGAAGACTTCGCCGTGTTGAGTCGGGCTCATCGTACCCGGATCCACGTTGATATACGGATCCAGTTTCATGATGGTCACGTTGAGGCCACGGGCTTCGAGAATAGCCGCCAGAGAGGCTGCGGCAATGCCTTTACCCAGAGAGGATACGACCCCGCCGGTCACAAAAATATAATTAGTTGTCATGCTGAACCTGAGAGGTTAGGTTTAAAGATGATGGAGTAACCAAGACGGGAAAACAGTATACCGGAACCTTGTGTGCGCCACAAATAATCGTTTTGCTGTCCATCATCGTTTCCTTGCCGTCAGTTCAGAAGGGTTTTGCCTTTCAGCCCTTCCCTCTCAGTCTTTCAAAAACAAACAGTTAGCTGATAAAACATGCATTACTGTTCGCATAACTCACTAAAACATCTTAGATTTCAATTTGTTGGACTTTAATGCTCGCAGATCAGCGTTTTAGCCCCTGAATGACACTGAGCTTAACCGTTTCAGCATTGTCAGATCTTGTCGCCGATCAAAGTCGTATTCGCCGATCTCAGTCTTCCTGCTTTTTCACCTGCTGCCAGGCAGCTTCCATCTGTTCTAGCGTGGCGTCTTCCATATTTAACCCTTTGCTGCGAATAATCTCCTCAACCTGCCGGAAACGACGCTCAAACTTGCGGTTAGCGGCCTGCAATGCATCTTCCGCTTTATGGCCGAGATGACGTGAAAGATTAACGGTCGCGAACAGCAGATCGCCGATCTCCTCACCCAGTTTTTCCTCGTCGATCACGGCCTGACGCGCTTCAAACATCACCTCGTCGATTTCTTCGTACACTTTGTCAAGCACCGGCCCGAGCGTCGTCCAGTCGAAGCCGACATTGGAACAGCGCTTCTGAATTTTGTGTGCTTTCATCAGCGCTGGCAGAGCAGACGGAATATCATCGAGCGCGGAATGCAGGGATTTTTCCGCCCGCTCCCGCGCCTTACGCGCTTCCCATTTTACCAGCACGTCTTTGCTGCTGGCCTCTTTCGACCAGGCCGCTTCAGTGCCAAAGATCTGCGGATGGCGGCGCTCTAATTTGTCTGAAATGGCGTTGCAGATATCGTCAAACTCAAACAATCCCTGCTCGCTACCCATTTGCGCGTAGAACACCACCTGGAACAGCAGATCACCCAGTTCGTCGCGCACATCGGCGTAATCTTTGCGGGCAATCGCGTCCAGCACTTCGTAGGTTTCTTCCAGCGTATATGGCGCGATAGTCTCGAATGTCTGCTCTTTATCCCAGGGGCAACCGGCTTGGGGGTCACGCAGAGTTTTCATGATGGTGAGCAAACGTTGCAAAGGAGTTTCAGTCATGGCGCCCGTCCGTTTTAAAATTTTTTCTGGCGGAATAGAAATAGAAAAGGCCCGACTGGCGGGCCTTGAGATAAAGATAATCAACTGCCGTGCAGTCGCTTCGCTTCAATAACGTCAGGAAGCTGATTCAGTTTGGCAATCACGCGCCCCAGAACCTGAGGGTTGTAGATTTCGATATCCATATCGATGGTTGCCAGTTGCTGCTTGGTATCACTGCGGCTGGCTACGCCCAGCACGTTCACTTTTTCGTTGGCCAGAATAGTCGTGATATCACGCAGCAGCCCGCTGCGGTCGTTCGCGACCACACGCACCACCAGTGAATAGCCGCTGGAATAGCTTTCGCCCCACACGGCGTCTACCACGCGTTCCGGCGCATTCGAGCGCAAATCTTCCAGTTGATCACAATCGGCGCGGTGGATGGAAATCCCGCGCCCCTGCGTGATGTAGCCGACGATTTCATCGCCCGGAATTGGCTGGCAACAACGGGCAATGTGGTGCATCAGATTGCCCACGCCTTCGACCACGACGCGGCCATTATCTTTGGTACGCGCCGGTGGTGGCGTGGTTTTCTGCGTCAGCTGGCGCAGCGCTTCTTTATCCAGCTCTTCCGCACTCGGCTTTTTCAGCTGCGATTGCAGGAAGTTAACCATCTGGTTGATGCGGATATCGCCGTTACCGATCGCGGCCAGAACCTCGTCGAGCGAGTTCACGTTGTAGCGCGGCAGCAGCAGTTTCTCGGCATCTTTGATGCTGATATCCAGCCGGTCCAGTTCATCGTCGAGGATTTGTTTACCAGCAATAATGTTCTTATCGCGATCCTGCTTACGGAACCAGTTCTGGATTTTAGAACGCCCGCGGCTGGTAGTGACATAACCGAGGCTCGGATTCAGCCAGTCGCGGCTTGGGTTCGCATGCTTCTGGGTGATGATTTCAATCTGATCCCCCATCTGCAACTGATAGGTAAACGGCACGATACGCCCGCCGATTTTTGCCCCGATACACCGGTGACCGACATCACTGTGGATGTGATAAGCGAAGTCGAGCGGCGTGGAGCCCATCGGCAGATCGATAACATCGCCTTTTGGCGTAAACACGTAAACGCGGTCGTCGAAGACCTGACTGCGCACTTCGTCGAGCATTTCGCCCGAATCGGCCATCTCTTCCTGCCACGCGATGAGTTTACGCAGCCAGGCAATTCGGCCTTCGTAGCCACCGCTGCGGCCACCGACCACGGCGGTACCTTCTTTGTATTTCCAGTGCGCGGCGACGCCCAGCTCGGCGTCTTCGTGCATCTGGCGGGTACGGATCTGCACTTCCAGCGTTTTACCGCGCGGCCCCAAAACAACGGTATGTATCGACTGATAACCGTTTGGTTTCGGGTTAGCGACGTAATCGTCAAACTCATCCGGCAGATGGCGGAAATGGGTGTGCACAATCCCTAACGCGGCATAGCAATCCTGCAAACGTTCCACCACGATACGCACGGCGCGCACGTCGAAGAGTTCATCGAAGGACAGGGATTTTTTCTGCATCTTGCGCCAGATGCTGTAGATATGTTTCGGGCGGCCATAAACATCAACTTTGATGCCCTCTTCCGCCATCGCATTTTTAACGGTCGAGACAAAATCGTCGATGTACTGCTCGCGGTCAATACGACGCTCGTGCAGCAGTTTGGCAATGCGTTTGTATTCGTCGGGATGCAGATAGCGGAAGCAGAAATCTTCCAGCTCCCATTTGAGCTGGCCGATACCCAGGCGGTTCGCCAGCGGCGCATAGATATTGGTACATTCTTTTGCAGCCAGAACGCGCTCTTCTTCCGGCGCGTCTTTGACTTCACGCAGATGCGCAATACGTTCTGCGAGCTTGAGCACCACGCAGCGGAAATCTTCCACCATCGCCAGCAACATGCGGCGGACGTTATCCACCTGCTCGGAGCCCATCGAATCGTTTTGTGTGGCTTTCAGCTGGCGGATTGCGTCCATATCACGGACACCGTGAACCAAATCCGTGATGCCTTTGCCGAATTGCTGCGTGAGGGTTTCTTCGTCGATGATGCCGTCATCGACCAGCGGGAACAGCAGCGCGGCGCGCATACTGTCGTTATCCATGCTGAGGGTCGAGAGGATTTCAACCATTTCCAGACCGCGCCACAGCAGAAGTGACGCGTCAGGATGGCCCTGCGTTTGCTGTTCGCAGTAGCGCCAGGTTTCGGCTAAACGCTCACATGATTGCTGGCTGGACAGCCCTAAACTGTTGATCCAATCGTCGAGCGCAAACTCGCCAGCCGTATTCAGATGTGCACTTCTTACCGCAACCATACCCTCTCCCTACGTTTCTGATACAACGCCTGTATCAGACGGGTTGATAAACAGAGCCATCGATTCAAGGTGCCCGGTGTGCGGGAACATATCCAGCATACGAACCTGAGCTAAGCGATAACCCGCCTCCAACAAAATTTTACTGTCCCGGGCCAAAGTCGTGGGATTGCAGGACACGTACACCACGCGCCTCGGGGCAAGCTTAATAATCTGCGTCATTACGCCAGCAGCGCCGCCCCGGGCCGGATCCAGCAGGACTTTCGTGAAGCCTTGCGCCGCCCAGGGTTGCTTACTGACATCGTCTTCCAGATTTTCGTGAAAGAACGACACATTATCTAATCCATTATTCCGGGCATTATCTTGCCCATTCGCCACCAGTGTAGCAACACCTTCGACGCCGACAACCTGCTTAGCTCTTTTTGCCAGCGGCAGGGTGAAATTTCCCATCCCGCAGAACAAATCCAGCACGCGATCTTCAGGTGTCAGTTCCAGCCACTGCAAGGCCTGTGCCACCATTTGCTGGTTAACCGCATCATTGACCTGAATAAAATCACGCGGACCAAATTTCAGATTCAAACCCTCAATCTGGTAATAAGGCGTCTCGCCGCATAAACGCTCCAGCGTATCACTGTCGGGCGCCAGGAAAATCGTCAGCTGATGTAGCGCGGCAAATGCTGTCAGACGCGCACGATCGGTTTCACTGAGCGGATCAAGATGACGCAGCACCAGCAGCGGACCATTATCCGCCAGCACCAGTTCCAGATGCCCGAGGCGTTTCGCCGCCGTCAGCGAGGAGAGGCATTTCTGCACCGGCACCAACAGTTGCTCCAGTTCAGGGCGCAGCACCGGGCATTTTGTGATGGCAACCAGATCGTTCGACCCTTCCTGACGAAATCCCATCACCAGCGGACCGTTCACGGTTCCGGCTTTACGTCCCGGTTTAACGCCGGCGATTTGTAATCCCAGACGCGCGCGACGGCGGTAGCCGTATTGCGGACCGGCAATCACCGGCTGTTCCTGCGCCTGCACGCCAGTTTCGCGGGAGATCAGGCGCAACAATGACGCCGCTTTACTGCGCTGTTGCAGCGCCTCGCTGGCGTGCTGCTGCTGACAGCCTCCGCACGTCGAATAATGCGGGCACTGCGGTTTTACGCGCTCGGCACTGGTATTCAGCAAACGTTTCAGACGCCCTTTGGCGTACTTGCTTTTATCTTCTGTTAAAGTGACTTCCGCCTGTTCGTCAGGCAGTAAACCACTGACAAATACCGCTTTGCCGTTGTGACGCGCAACACCCTGCCCGAAAGCATCAAGGTCGGTGGCGGTCACAGTTATCGTTTGCCGGGTCGTCACGCGGCGGTTCGGAGAGTAGAATTGAGCCATTATTGTCGATTGCACGCTGGTTTATTAAGCTTACTTTAGGTAATTCTCCCACATTGGAACCTCATGACCAAATATAGCCTTCGCGCACGGATGATGATCCTGATTCTGGCACCGACGTTAATGATCGGTTTGCTGCTCAGCACTTTCTTTGTGGTGCACCGCTACAACGAGTTGCAGAACCAGCTGACAGACGCCGGAGCTAGCATTATCGAACCTCTGGCGGTCGCGAGCGAATACGGCATGACGTTCCGCGAACGCGAACCGGTGAAGCGCCTGATCAGCCGCCTGCACCGCAATCACTCAGATATTGTCCGCAGCATCAGCGTTTTCGACGGCGACAACAAACTGTTCGCTACCTCCAACTCGCTGCGCGAAGGCAGCCCGTTACAGGTGAAAAGTGTCGACGATATTCCGCGCAGCCTGACCAAAGTTCGCGCCGGCGATATGTTAATCCTGCGCACGCCGATTCAGGCCGAAAACCACACGGAAACGGATGATGAAGCGTTCATGTTGTCTCAGGAACACATGCTAGGCTATATCGCCATTGAGCTGGATTTACGTTCCGTGCGCCTTGCGCAATATCAGGAAGCGTTCGTTTCCACCATGCTGCTGTTGCTGTGTCTGGGGATCGCCACCCTGTTTGCTTACCGCCTGATGCGCGACGTCACCGGCCCCATACGCAATATGGTCAATACGGTTGACCGTATCCGCCGCGGCCAGCTCGACAGCCGCGTGGAAGGCAATATGCCGGGCGAGCTGAGCATGCTGAAAAACGGCATCAACTCGATGGCGATGTCGCTGACGGCGTATCACGAAGAAGTGCAGCAGAACATCGATCAGGCCACGTCAGATTTGCGTGAAACGCTTGAGCAGATGGAAATCCAGAACGTCGAGCTGGATCTCGCGAAAAAACGTGCGCAGGAAGCCGCGCGTATTAAATCTGAATTCCTGGCCAATATGTCCCACGAGCTGCGTACGCCGTTGAACGGCGTGATTGGCTTCACCCGTCAGACGCTGAAAACACCGCTCTCGCCAACGCAGGCGGATTACCTGCAAACCATCGAGCGTTCCGCGAATCACCTGCTGACCATCATTAATGACGTCCTGGACTTCTCGAAGCTGGAAGCCGGCAAGCTGGTGCTCGAACATATTCCCTTCGCCCTGCGTGAAATGCTCGATGAAGTGGTGATCCTGCTCGCCCACACCGCGCATGATAAGGGGCTGGAGCTGACGCTGAACGTCCACAACAACGTGCCGGAAAACGTTCTCGGCGACCCGATGCGCATGCAGCAAGTGGTTACTAACCTGCTGGGAAATGCGATTAAATTCACCGAAAGCGGCAACATTGATATCAATGTTGAATTGCGCTCGCAGAATAATTTGCAAGTGGAACTGGAAGTGCAGATCCACGATACCGGCATCGGGATTTCCGAGCGCCAGCAGTCGCAGCTTTTCCAGGCCTTCCGTCAGGCAGATGCCAGCATTTCACGCCGTCACGGCGGCACCGGTCTGGGGCTGGTCATCACTCAGCGTCTGGTCAAAGAAATGGGCGGCGACATCAGCTTCTACAGCCAGATCAACCGCGGTTCGACGTTCTGGTTCCACGTCACGCTGGAACTCAATGAAAACCGCCACGTGACGCCGGTTTCTATGAGCGGCCTTGAAGGCAAACGTCTGGCCTACGTCGAAGCCAACCCGGCGGCGGCGAAAGCCACGATGGAAATCCTGCAAGCCACACCGCTTGATATCACCCACCGCACCACGCTGGCGTCGCTGCCGGATGCGTATTACGACATGATGCTGTGCAGCATTCCGGTCAAACCGGATCAGACGCTCTCCGATTACGACGGCAAACTGAAAAAAGTGCTGAGTATGACGCGCCACCTTCTGCTGGCGTTGCCGAGCCAGTTTCAGGTCGATGCCGAAGAACTGAAACGACGCGGCGTGCAGGCTTGCCTGATCAAACCGATGTCCAGCATCCGCCTGCTGCCTTTGTTGCTTAAAGAACAGCAGACCTCGGTCCGGGTGATTAACAACGAAGAAGGCCGGACTTCGCGCCTGCCGCTGACCGCGATGGCGGTGGACGATAACCCGGCGAACCTCAAACTGATTGGCGCGTTGCTCGAAGAACTGGTGGAAACCACCGTGCTGTGCCACAGCGGTGAGGAAGCGATTGAAGTCGCGCGTCACACCGATCTGGATATTATTTTGATGGATATTCAGATGCCGGATATCGACGGTATCCGCGCCAGCGAAATCATTCACCAGATGGCGCGCCACGCGAATACGCCGGTCGTCGCGGTCACCGCGCACTCGCTGAGCGGCGAGCGCGAACAACTGCTGAAACTCGGCATGGATGATTATCTGGCGAAACCCATCGACGAAAGCATGCTGAAAAATGTGCTGTCGCGTCATCATTCTCATCAGACGCAGCTGAATTCGCCGTTACAAACCGAAGAAAAACTCGCGCCAATCAGTACGCTCGACTGGCAGCTGGCGCTGAGCCAGTCCGCCAATAAAGTCGCGCTGGCGCAGGATTTACTGCAAATGCTGGTGGAGTTCCTGCCGCAGGTGGCCGAACGGGTGGAAGCCATCACGCGTAACGAGCCGGATAACGATATTCTGGCGCTTATCCATAAACTGCACGGCAGTTGCAGCTACAGCGGCGTGCCGCGCCTGAAACAGCTTTGTTTCTACATCGAACAACAACTGCGTCAGGGCGTAAGCGTCGATGCGCTGGAGCCGGAATGGTTCGAGCTGCTCGACGAAATCGAAAATGTGAAACAGGCTGCGGTGGCATATTTGCCGAGGTAAAACCGCAAAATAAAACGCCCGATCATGCCGGGCGTTTTGGTTTCTGCAAATCAGCGCATCAGAACCAGGTTTTCACCGCGCCGGTGACATCCCATTGTTCATTAACCAGCAATAACTGACGCCATTTGTCGAACGTCAGGCACGGATGGCAGATATCAAACACCAGCATATCGCCGACTTTCAGATCCGCATTTTCCGGGACCGACATAAACGCATGCTGATCCATCATCGCGTAAACTTTCCAGTCCTCAGGCGCAGGCACCACCGTGGTGTAACCAGCCTGCGTGGCGCTGCGCGGACGGAAATGCCCGGCGGCTTTCGGATAACCGGCGTCATAACCCGCATCGCGCTTGCCTAAAGCGATAATCGCCCTGCCCGGTTCCGGCAAAGACTGCACTGCCGCCCAGACCTGCAACGCGGGTTGTAAACTGCTGTTCATCTCACGCGCCACCGGATTGCTGGTTTGCATACGTTCCAGCGCCGCCTGATACGCACCAACGTCATGCGTCACGTAGCAACCCGAACGCAAAATGATATCCAGCGTATAACGCTTTTGCGCATCCAGATGCGGATCTTCCCGCGTCAGTTCTTCCGCCACTACGTCAAACCAGGCCGAACCGGCACCGGTTAAAATCACCGTGGATTCAGCGAATTCCCCGGCCTGCGCCAACACTTCGGTGCGTGCCAGAACATGACGCAGAAAAGTGCGGATCACCGCTTCGTCGTTGCTGACTCCTTCATAAAGTTCGACGCCCACCAGCGCCAGCGATTGCGGCCAGCGTTTCACGGCGGCGAGTACGTCGGCTTCCTGCTGAACTGTGCGGATCCCGGTGCGGCCACCCACAATCCCGTATTCAAACATGATCCGCAATCTGAGCTGCTGGCCGGCAAAATAGTGCCCGAGCGTTTCCACGTTTTCGGCTGAATCCACAATGCAGGTGAAATCAAAATCAGGATCTTCGCGCAGCAGTCCGGCGATCATCGCCATATTGCCTTTACCGACCAGCTGATTCGCCATAATCACTTTGCGGACGCCGTGCTGAAATGCCACGTTCACCTGCGGCGCGGTTGCCAGCGTGATGCCCCACGCGCCGTATTGCATTTGCAGCTGATACAGTTCAGGGCTCATGGTCGTTTTGCCGTGCGGGGCCAGTTTCAGCCGGTAGCGCTGGATAAATTCACGCATCCAGGAAAGATTGTGTTCGATTCTCTCTTCAAGCAGAACGGCGACCGGCAGGCTGACGTCTTCACGGAGAATATTCCAGCCCTGCGCGCGGATATCGCCCGTCAGCGCACCGGCTTTCAGCGTTCCTAATCCTTTGGTTTGAGTTTCTAACGGCTGCTTCGAAAAATCAGTCTCTGACATGCGTGTTTTCTCATTGGCGAATGTCTCTAAAACCTAACGTAAAATCGCCGCAAATAAAATACAAAAACCGGCGCAGGCTGAGCCTGGACACCGGTTTTTTATACTGACCGTTTCAGCTCAGAGTTTTTGCGATAACTTAATGGTGGCGGCAATATTACGTGCCGACTTGCGCAGATTGTCTGCGGCATTTTTCAGAGCATCATCCAGCGTACAAATGCTGTAAAGCACACTGAAAACGGCGTCCAGTCCGTGGCTGTAAACGACATCCACATCTTTGGTCAGGCTGCCTGCGATACCAATGACAGGTTTGTTATAACGCTTGGCGACCCGCGCGACACCAATCGGCACTTTACCGTTGATGCTCTGGCTGTCGATGCGCCCTTCGCCGGTGATAACCAGCGTGGCGTCTTTCACCAGCGCATCAAGACCCAGCGCGTCCGTGACAATCTCAATACCCTGACGAAGTTCAGCATGGCAGAATCCGAACAACGCCGCGCCCATTCCGCCTGCCGCGCCGGCACCCGGAACATGCTCAACGTCAATGCCCAGATCCTTTTTGATCACCCGCGCATAATGATGCAGATAGCCATCGAGCTGTTCGATCATTTCCGGCGTCGCGCCTTTTTGCGGCCCGAAGATCGCAGAAGCGCCGTCTTTTCCGGTCAGCGGATTGGTGACATCACAGGCCACTTCAAAGCGGCATTTTTTAATTCTGGGATCCAGTTCGCTGATGTCGATATGGTGCAGTTTCTCCAGCTCGCCACCACCCTGACCAATTTGCTTGCCTTCTTTGGTCAGCAGTTTTGCGCCCAGCGCCTGCATCATGCCTGCCCCGCCGTCATTTGTGGCGCTACCGCCGATGCCAATAATGCAATGTTTAACGCCATGGTCGAGCGCGGAATGGATCAGCTCGCCCGTACCGAAAGAGGTGGTTTTGAGGGGGTTGCGCTGCGCCGCAGGCACACTTTCCAGCCCGCTGGCGGCCGCCATCTCAATGAAAGCGATTTTCTCATCCCCGGAGAGCCCGAAGAAAGCCTCAAGTGGCGTGCCCAGCGGCCCGGTGACGGTCACCTTAACCACGCGGCCTCCGGTCGCCGCCACCATCGCTTCGACGGTGCCTTCACCACCGTCAGCAACCGGCAGTTTGACATACTCCGCCTCGGGGAAAATCTCACGGAAACCACTCTCGATGGCCTTTGCCACATCCAAAGCAGACAAACTTTCTTTGTATGAATCCGGTGCGATCACTATTTTCATAAAGTCATTACCTTCATAAACTGCACGCGCCGAAGTGGAAAAGCGTCCTGTCAGTTTTGCATCCTGCCTGAAGGGAAACGCGGCCTGTTTGACGATTTTAGGCCACGTTGCCACCACAGACTAACGGGTAACTTCAACCTTCGCTAAGGTTTCATAATAGCGTGCAATGGCGCTATGGTCAGATTGCCCGTGACCATCCGCTTTCAGTGCCTGCATCATTTCCATGACCAGCGAGGTCAGAGGCAGTTGCGCGCCGACGCCGTGAGAAGTGTCCAGCGCGTTGGCTAAATCTTTGATATGCAAATCGATACGGAATCCCGGTTTGAAGTTGCGATCCATCACCATCGGCGCTTTTGCTTCCAGAACTGTACTTCCCGCCAGACCGCCGCGAATCGCCTGGAAAACTAAATCAGGATCCACGCCCGCTTTGGTCGCCAGCACCAGCGCTTCGGACATCGCCGCAATGTTCAGCGCCACAATGACCTGATTCGCCAGTTTGGTGACGTTTCCTGCGCCGATATCACCGGTATGCACCACGGAACCGGCCATGGATTTCATGATTTCATAGCATTTTTCGAAGACCGCTTTATCTCCGCCGACCATGACGGACATGGTGCCGTCGATGGCTTTCGGTTCGCCGCCGGAAACCGGCGCATCGAGCATCGCGATTTCTTTCGCGGCCAGCGCCTGGCTGATTTCACGGCTGGCCAGCGGTGCGATAGAACTCATGTCGATGAAAATCGTACCCGGACGCGCGCCTTCAATCAGGCCATTTTCGCCCAGCGCCACTTCTTTGACCTGCGGTGAATTCGGTAACATGGTGATGATGACGTCAGAGAGCGCAGCGACCGCTTTCGGTGTTTCCGCGGACGTTGCGCCCAGTTTCACCACTTCGCCGACCGCGTCCTGATTACGGTCCATCACGACAACCTCATAACCTGCTTTCAGCAGGTTTTTGCTCATAGGTTTGCCCATGATGCCTAAACCAATAAAGCCAATTTTCATTCGGGTATCCTCTTAATATTGATGTGATGAGACCGGTTCACTGGGTAAAGCGATCGCACAGCGCCTGAGTACCGGCGCGGAAAACGCCTAAATCACTACCGACGGCAACAAAGGTTGCGCCCCAGTCCAGATAGCGACGTGCGTCCGCTTCAACCGGTGCCAGAATGCCGCTGGCCTTGCCGTGTGCTTTTGCACGTTCAAAAATGTGACGGATTGCCGCCTGAACTTCCGGGTGTCCGGCATTACCGAGATGTCCCATGGCCGCTGCCAGATCGCTCGGGCCGACAAAGATGCCGTCGATGCCGTCAACGGCCGCAATCGCATCAAGGTTGTCGACGCCTTGCTGACTTTCGATCTGCACCATAACCGCGATGTTGTCGTTAATGCTGGTGAAATAATCCGGCACGGTGCCGAACATATTGCTGCGATGAGAAACCGAAACGCCGCGGATCCCCGCTGGCGGATAACGGGTAGACGCCACGGCGCGTTCGGCCTGTTCCTGTGTTTCAACAAACGGGATCAGGAAGTTATAGAAACCAATATCCAGCAGGCGTTTGATGACGACCGGATCATTAAATTGCGGGCGCACAACCGGCGCACTGCGGCTGCCTTTCAGCGCCATCAGCTGCGGAACAAACGTCGTGACATCATTCGGCGCGTGTTCGCCATCAAGCAGCAGCCAGTCAAAACCCGCCACACCGAGCACTTCTGTGGAGATCGGATTGCACAGCGCTGACCAGCAGCCAATCAGGGTTTTCCCTTGCAATAAGTCCTGGCGGAACCGGTTTGGAATCATTTGATTACTCATCTCTAACCTCGTTATGGAGCGGGAGCCGGAGTGCCCGGAAAACCCGCCATCGCAATTTACTGTTTTCGAGTTTCAGACGCTTAGGTTCAGCAGCATCGGGCCGGAGCTGAACTCTCATGTTTCACATCACACTATTTATGCAGAATTTTTCGCAGGAAAAAATTCAGTTTTGGAATACTGTTTTATTTTTCTATTTTCTATTATTTCCTGCGAAAAAAACTTATATAAAACCCGCGTTTCGTGCATTTATCCTTGCGTTAAATTAACCCACAGGGTGTTCCAAAATGCTTCCTGAGAGCCAATACAGTATAAAAAACAGGGCTCAAAATAACACTGTGCAATCGCACAAGAATGCACGATGTTATTGTGACTATTCTTTTGCATACACACATCAGCGTGGGAGGAGAATCACAGATTGTGAAAACCGGATATCCCTGCAAATCAAAGGGTGATATTCATCACATTTAATCTGTCACCTGCCCCACAGAATAACGCTCTGCGGGCAAAAAGCTGGTCAGTTGCACAATGAGCTTCCGGCATCAGTCCTTTATAATGAACTCCCTCTTCCGTACGGACAGCAAGAGTGTCAGCGTAACGTTCAGAGAATTACCTGAAGCCTTCTTTCAGGATATTTAATAAAGCGGAGACAGTTATGTCACGTAATAAAGATAAAGAACATGCTACCGAAGCGCTTTTTATAAAGGTTCATGAAAGCGATAACGTTGCTATTATTGTTAATGACAATGGTTTAAAAGCCGGCACCCGATTTTCTAACGGTCTGGAATTAATTGAGCATATCCCGCAAGGCCACAAAGTGGCTTTAACCCCTATTGCGAAAGGCGGCGATATAATTCGTTATGGTGAAGTCATTGGTTATGCCGTTCGGGATATCGCGCGAGGCGCCTGGATTGATGAATCCCTGGTAGAGCTGCCGGTTGCGCCGGAACTCAACAGCCTGCCGCTGGCGACACGTGTGCCGCAACCGTTGCCGCCGCTGGAAGGTTATACGTTCGAAGGTTATCGCAATGATGACGGCAGCGTAGGCACGAAGAACCTTCTGGGGATCACCACCAGCGTTCACTGCGTGGCGGGCGTTGTGGATTACGTGGTGAAAATCATCGAGCGTGATTTATTGCCAAAATTCCCCAATGTCGACGGCGTTGTTGCACTCAATCACCTTTACGGTTGCGGCGTGGCAATCAACGCGCCCGCGGCCATTGTGCCGATCCGTACTATCCACAATCTGGCGCTGAACCCGAATTTTGGCGGCGAAGTGATGGTCGTCGGGCTGGGTTGCGAGAAATTGCAGCCGGAACGTTTGCTGGAAGGTACGCCGGACGTGCAGGCGATTTCCCTCGATGACACCCACATCGTGCGTTTGCAGGATGAACAGCACGTCGGCTTTCAGTCGATGGTGGACGATATTCTCACCGTCGCGCAGTTCCATCTTCAGCGCCTGAACAGCCGCCAGCGCGAAACCTGCCCGGCGTCGGATCTGGTCGTCGGCACACAATGTGGCGGAAGTGACGCGTTCTCGGGCGTTACGGCGAACCCGGCAGTCGGCTTTGCATCTGACCTGCTGGTGCGCTGCGGCGCGACCGTGATGTTCTCCGAAGTTACCGAAGTCCGCGACGCCATCCATCTGCTGACACCGCGAGCGGCTGACGTGGATGTCGGGAAACGCCTGCTGGAAGAAATGGCCTGGTACGATAATTACCTGTCGATGGGCCAGACCGATCGCAGCGCCAACCCGTCGCCGGGCAACAAAAAAGGCGGTCTGGCGAACGTGGTCGAAAAAGCGCTCGGCTCGATTGCCAAATCCGGCACCAGTGCTATCTCGGAAGTTCTGTCACCCGGACAGCGTCCGACGAAAAAAGGTTTGATCTACGCCGCCACGCCTGCCAGCGATTTTGTCTGCGGGACGCAGCAACTGGCGTCAGGCATTACCGTGCAGGTGTTCACCACCGGCCGCGGTACGCCCTACGGCCTGCTGGCAGTTCCGGTCATTAAGATGGCGACGCGCACCACGCTGGCAAACCGCTGGCATGACCTGATGGACATCAACGCAGGCACGATCGCAACCGGTGATGCGACTATCGAAGACGTCGGCTGGGAGTTGTTCCGCTTTATTCTGGATATCGCCAGCGGCCGTAAGAAAACCTGGTCAGACACCTGGGGCATCCACAATGCGCTGGCGGTGTTTAACCCGGCGCCGGTGACCTGAGTTTTAGTGTTTCAGGAAAGCAAAAGGCCAGCAAATGCTGGCCTTTTCTGTTTTTGTGCGTCTGGGGCGTCAGGATTTATTTCACCGCAGCACCGGTCTGTTCTGCACCGACCAGACCGACTTTCAGATAACCGGCTTTACGCAAGTTATCCATCACGCTCATCAGCGTTTCGTAATCCACGGTCTTATCCGCACGGAAGAAAATCGTACTCTGCTTGTTACCCTGCGTGCGCTGGTCAAGCATCGCGGTCAGGTTGTCGCTGTTTACCGGGTTATCGCCGAGGAACAGCTGCTTGTCAGATTTCACCGTCAGGAAGATCGGCTTCTCAGGACGCGGCTGCGCTTTTGCCGTCGAGGCCGGTAAGTCTACCCGCACATCGACGGTAGCCAGCGGCGCTGCCACCATGAAGATAATCAGTAACACCAGCATGACGTCGATAAAAGGCGTGACGTTGATGTCATGCATTTCACCGCTTTCGTCGATATCGTCGTTTAACCGAATAGCCATAATCTGTTCTTATCCTACGCGTAACTGGCCTGTCTGACCGCGTGGCGCATCGCCTTCGCTGGCAGCCAGATCCAAATCACGACCCTGCAACAGAATAATCTGCGCCGCCACATCGCCTACCTGATGGCGGTAAGAGGTAATGGTACGGGCGAAAATGTTGTAGATAACCACGGCCGGGATCGCAGCAATCAGGCCGACAGCCGTTGCCAGCAAGGCTTCAGCGATACCCGGTGCGACGACCGCAAGGTTGGTGGTCTGCGTTTGCGCGATACCAATGAAGCTGTTCATGATGCCCCAGACTGTACCGAACAGGCCGACGAACGGAGAAATTGCCCCGATGGTCGCCAGTATGCCGTTGCCACGCCCCATGTAACGGCCAGCGGCGCTGACGCGGCGCTCAAGGCGGAAACCGGTACGTTCTTTAATACCGTTGTTGTCGGTGGAACCGGCAGACAACTCCAGTTCGTTCTGCGCATCGCGAATCATCTGCGCGCTGATGCTGCTGGCGGCAAAGCTTTCGGCCTGCTCAGCGGCTTCATCCAGCGTACGCACGGAAGACAACGCATCGAATTCGCGACGCATGCGCCGTTTACCGCTGAAGACTTCAGCGCCTTTGCTAAACAGCAGCGCCCAGGTGACGACGGAAGCCAGCAGCAGGCCAATCATCACAGTTTTCACCACCACGTCAGCGTGGTGATACATGCCTAATACAGACAAATCGGTAGGAATGACAGGCGTCGCTTCGGTCGGCGCAGGTTGCATTAACGGAGCAGGGGTCGCATCAGCTGAAGCCGGTGCCGGGGTGTCAGCCGTTGCAGGTTGAGCCGCCGCAGAAGTCACGGCTTGTGCCGCAGGCGTCGCAGGTGCGGCCATCGCGTTGCCGCTTAAGCCAGCAACCAACATTAACGACATCAGTAGTGAAGTCGCCTCTTTCATCTTATTGCGAGCCGTTTTCACGCGTCGCCTCCAGCCAGAATCAGTGTGTAGAAGGAATGAATAACGCCGAATGATATCAAAGAAAAAGCCCTAATTGATAGTCGTTCTCATTATTATTTACATTGTCGCGCCTCGCGGCCCGCGTGTCATTGACAGATGACAAGGTTTCTCGGGTTTGCATAAAGGATGAACAATTCCACCTTCATCACATTTCCTGCAAAAATCACATGGTAAATCAATCATCTGACTTTCATTGCTAAAGGCAAAACAACGTTTTAAATATTAAGTAACACCTTTTTACATTTGTTATGAGTTTGTGATAACGCTCAAATACCGCACAACACAAAATAGGATAAGGTGCTTGCACAGGCGAAGACCGCACACCGGCACGTCTTGTATCCATATAATTTAAAAGCTTATTTAGACCTTTTTCATAATGAACAGGCCGGTTCTTCCGTTCGCCCTGATCGACGCTTGCTCTCATTTTCTTTCCCTTACCGAGTACCCTGGAGACAAACTGATGAAAATGCAGAAAGCACTTCTCAGCCTTTGCCTGAGTTCCGCCACCCTGTTATTTCCCCCTGCTCTTGCCGCGCAAACGCTGAAAGCCGCCGATGTGCATCCGCAGGGCTATCCCAATGTGGTCGCCGTTCAGCACATGGGCGAAAAGCTGCAACAACAAACCGACGGACGCCTGGAAATCAAAACGTTCCCCGGCGGTGTGCTCGGCGATGAAAAACAGGAAATCGAGCAGGCACAACTGGGCGCTCTGGATATTATCCGCGTATCCATGACGCCGGTTGCCTCGATTCTCCCTGAAATCAACGTATTCACCCTCCCGTATATTTTCCGCGATGAAGACCACATGCATAAGGTGCTGGACGGCCAGATTGGGAAATCAATCGGCGACAAGATCACCAGCAATCCCAACTCGCGTCTGGTATTTCTCGGCTGGATGGACGGCGGAACACGTAACCTGATCACTAAAGAACCGGTGGTGAAACCGGAAGATTTGCACGGCATGAAAATCCGCGTTCAGGGCAGCCCGATTGCGCTGGCGACGCTGAAAGCCATGGGCGCAAACCCGGTGGCGATGGGCGTCAGTGAGGTGTTCAGCGGGATGCAAACCGGGGTTATCGATGGCACGGAAAATAACCCGCCAACATTTGTCGCGCACAACTATCTGCCGGTGGTGAAAAACTACACCTACAGCCGCCACTTCATCATTCCGGAGCTGTTCCTGTATTCAAAAGTGAAGTGGGACAAGCTGAAACCCGAAGACCAGCAGTTGATCCTCAAACTGGCCAAAGAGGCGCAGGACGAGCAGCGCGAGCTGTGGAAAGCCTATAACGAGAAAGCGCTGGCGACGATGAAAGCGGGCGGCGTGAAATTCCAGGATATCGATCCGGCGACCTACGTGAAAGCCACGCAATCCGTGCGCGATGAATTCGGTAAAGACCATCAGGAACTGATGCAGCAAATCGCTGACGTTCAGTAATTCGTTGAACCGGGCAGCGTCCGCTGCCTCTTTCCCGACACTTCAGCGGAGGAACTTATGGTTTCCGGTTATCACACCCTGATGGACATTTTTTATCGTGGCGCAATGTGGCTGGCCGGGCTGGCTTTATTGCTGATGGTGGCGGTCATTCCCATCGGTATTTTCGCCCGCTACGTCCTGAACAGCGCCCTCTCCTGGCCTGAACCCATCGCGATTATGTGCATGGTGACATTCACCTTTATCGGTGCCGCCGTCAGCTACCGCGCGGGTTCGCACATTGTCGTCGCCATGGTCACCGACCGTCTGCCGCCTGCGATGAAAAAATTCTCTGCCTTGCTGGCTGACCTGATGATGCTGGCGATCAGCGTGTTTATTTTCTGGTACAGCCTGCAATTGTGCAGTGAACTCTGGCAGCAGCCGGTCGCGGAGTTCCCGCTGCTGACTGCCGGACAAACCTATCTGCCGTTGCCGGTAGGTTCTGCGCTGACGCTGTTATTCATCATTGAGCAGATCATTGCCGGACCGCAGCACCAGCGGCCTGTCGTGATGCTGGGCAATTCTGACGCCTGACCGGAGTCTGATATGGATGCATTAATCTTGTTGTTAACGCTGGCGGCGATGCTGGCGATTGGCGTACCGGTAGCGTACGCCGTCGGACTTAGCGCGCTGGCCGGCGCGTGGTGGATTGATCTGCCGTTTGAAGCGCTGATGATTCAGCTGACTAACGGCGTGAACAAGTTTTCGCTGCTGGCGATCCCGTTCTTTATTCTGGCGGGTGCGATTATGGCCGAAGGCGGCATTGCCCGCAGGCTGGTGAGTTTTGCATATATTTTTGTCGGATTTATCCGCGGCGGTCTGTCGCTGGTGAACATCGTGGCATCGACATTTTTCGGGGCGATTTCCGGCTCTTCGGTGGCGGATACTGCATCAATTGGTTCGGTGATGATCCCGGAGATGGAGAAAAAAGGGTATCCGCGCGATTTCGCCGCCGCCGTCACAGCCAGTGGTTCGGTGCAGGCGATTCTGACGCCGCCCAGCCATAACTCGGTGATTTACTCACTGGCCACCGGCGGCACCGTTTCAATTGCCGCGCTGTTTATCGCCGGTATTCTGCCCGGTTTGCTGCTCAGCCTGACGCTGATGGTGATGTGCGTATTATTCGCGCACAAACGCGGTTATCCGAAAGGCGAACGGGTGCCGTTCCGTCAGGCACTGAAGATTTTTATCGACACACTGTGGGGGCTGATGACGGTGGTCATCATCATGGGCGGTATTCTCAGCGGGATATTTACCGCAACGGAATCCGCAGCCATCGCCTGTTTATGGTCGTTCTTCGTCACTATGTTTATCTACCGCGATTATAAATGGAGCGAACTGCCGAAACTGATGTACCGCACGGTCAAAACCGTCAGCATCGTGATGATTCTGATTGGCTTTGCCGCCAGCTTTGGCGCAGTCATGACCTACATGCAGCTGCCGATGCGCATCACTGAATTCTTCACCTCCATTTCCGACAATAAATACGTGATCCTCATGTGGATCAACATCATGCTTCTGCTGATCGGCACACTCATGGACATGGCACCGATCATTCTGATCCTCACACCTGTCCTGTTGCCCGTGGTCTTATCACTCGGCATTGATCCGGTGCATTTCGGCATGATCATGCTGGTGAATCTGGGGATCGGGCTGATCACTCCGCCGGTCGGTTCGGTGCTCTTTGTCGCCAGTGCAGTGAGTAAACAGAGCATCGAAAAAGTGGTGAAAGCCATGTTGCCGTTCTACTGCGTGCTGTTTGTGGTGCTGATGCTGGTGACGTATATCCCGACCATTTCGCTGTTCCTGCCCAAACTTTTCGGCGTTTATACCGGCTGACGCCAGCCCGCGTTTCTCCCTTGCCCGTCGTGAAGACGGGCTTTTTTTGACCGTGTTGCTGAAATTTTCTCATCCACCCGCCAAAAGCCTGATCCCTGAAATTCATCATGTTAAGTTAATTGCATATCAGCGGATGCCACAGTGTGCCGCGCTACAAACAGGGTGAAATACGGATTATGTCGTCTAAAAAAATTGAAACCGCGCTGGTCAGCGCCGGAAGGGACAAGAAGTTTACGCAAGGCTCAGTGAATGCGGTTATCCAGCGTGCGTCATCACTGGTATTTGAAACCGTGGCCGACAAAAAACACGCCACCGCCAACCGCGCCAACGGCGAGCTGTTTTACGGACGCCGCGGCACCCTGACGCATTTCTCCCTGCAACAGGCGATGGTTGAGCTGGAAGGCGGCGCGGGTTGCGCGCTTTATCCGTGCGGCGCGGCGGCGGTCAGCAATGCGGTGTTGTCGTTTGTGGGCACCGGCGACCATATTCTGGTGGCGGGTTCCGCTTACGAACCCACACAAGATTTCTGCGAAAAAGTGCTGAAAAAACTCGGCGTCTCCACCACCTATTTCCGTGCTGACATTGGCGCGGAGTTAGGTTCGCTGATGCAGCCCAACACCAAAGTCGTTTTCCTCGAATCACCGGGATCGATCACCATGGAAGTGCCGGATATCCCGGCGATGGTGAAAGCCGTGCGCGCCGTATCTCCGGACGTGGTGATTATGATCGACAACACCTGGGCGGCGGGCATTCTGTTCAAGGCGCTGGAATTTGATATCGATATTTCCATTCAGGCCGGGACCAAATATATCGTCGGCCATTCCGACGCCATGATTGGTACGGCGGTATCCAACGAACGTTGCTGGGAACAGTTGCGCGAGCACTCTTATCTGATGGGGCAAATGGTTGACGCCGACACCGCGTACGTTGCCAGCCGCGGACTGCGGACGATGGGCGTGCGGCTGAAACAGCATGAAGAAAGCAGCATCCGTATCGCGCAATGGCTGGCGGAACGTCCGGAAGTGGAAACCGTAAACCATCCGGCGTTACCGGGCAGCAAAGGCCACGAATTCTGGAAGCGCGATTTCACCGGCAGCTGTGGTTTGTTCTCGTTCATCCTCAAGCAGCGCCTGAGCAAACAGCAGCTTTCCGACTATCTCGATCACTTCGAACATTTCAGCATGGCGTATTCCTGGGGCGGTTTTGAATCGCTGGTTCTGGCCAATCAGCCGGAAGAAATTCAGGCGATCCGTCCGGCAGAAACCGTTGATTTTACCGGTACGCTGGTGCGTCTTCACATCGGGCTGGAAAATAGCGATGACCTGATTGCCGACCTTTCTGCCGCATTTGAAAGAATTGCGGCGGCCTGAGCGGGAGAGATTGCGACACACCGCGCAGATCGGTAAGGTATCTGTCGGATTTTCATTCGCAAAATGAGAATAATCTGTAAGCTCTACCTATAGCTCCGGTGAACTATCGCCGGAGTGTTCTGTCTTTTTACAGCCGCCTCAGATCAACATACGGACAAGGGATCCTTGGTACACTGGCAAGTGACAGTTTTTAATGATTAGCAACAGGACAGAATATGGCAGTTATTTGCGACATTTTTCATGCACTCTGGCGGCATGATTTCAGTATGCTCGCCGACCCGAATCTTCTCTGGGTTATCTACGCTGTACTGTTCACGACGCTGTTTCTTGAAAACGGACTTCTTCCCGCTTCTTTCCTGCCGGGCGACAGCCTTCTGCTGCTGACCGGTGCGCTCATCGCCAAAGGTGTGATGAGCTTCATTCCAACGATGATTATTCTTGTGACCGCCGCCAGTCTCGGCTGCTGGCTGAGCTATATTCAGGGGCGCTGGCTCGGACACACGAAGATGGTCAAAGGCTGGCTGCTACAGCTTCCCGCACATTATCATCAGCGCGCGCACCAGATGTTCACCCGTCACGGGCTGACGGCGCTGCTGGTTGGCCGTTTTCTGGCGTTTGTCCGCACGCTGTTACCGACCATTGCCGGTATTTCCGGCCTGAACAATGCGCGCTTCCAGTTCTTTAACTGGCTGAGCGCGATTTTGTGGGTAGGGGTGGTGATTTCGCTGGGCTTCGCGCTGAGCCACATTCCGGTAGTGAAGCGCCATGAGGATCAGGTCATGGCGGGTCTGATGATTTTACCGGTTCTGCTGCTGGTTATCGGGCTTGCCGGTGGATTGCTGGTGGTGTGGAAAAAACGTAAATGCCGTTTTTGAGCACGCAAATCACGCTTTAAAGGCCACATCCGCCAGTGCTAAAACGCCCGAACTGCCTTCGCGCAGGCGGGCCATTTCATCGCTCGGCGTCACCCCAAAATAGCGCTTAAACTCGCGGCTGAACTGCGATGCGCTTTCATATCCCACCTGCAACGCCGCCACGCTGGCTTTCACGCCGTCATAAATCATCAGCATTCGCGCTTTGTGCAGCCGGTAGGTTTTCAGATACTGCAAAGGCGACGTGCTCGTTACCGCTTTGAAGTTGTGGTGAAATGCCGAAATACTCATGTTCACCTCGCTCGCCAGCGCTTCCACGCTGAGGTTATCCGCATATTGCGCTTCGATGCGACGCAGGGATTTGGCAATCTGGCTAAAGTGCGTGTGGCGGTTAACCAGCGCCTGAAGTGCGCCGCCGTTTTCACTGGTCAGGATAAAGAACAGGATTTCGCGGATGATCTTCGGCCCCAGCACGCGGGCGTGAAGCGGTTTATCCAGAACGCTCAGCAGGCGTTCGGTCGCGCATAAAATATCATCGTCCAGAACGCCTGAATTGATACCGGTTGAAGAATCTTTCTGACGTGCCACGGTTTCATCCCCCATGTCCATCAGCAAATCCTGCAACATCAGCGTATCAATGCTGATCTGGATCCCGGCCATCGGTTCTTCGGGGCTGCTGAACGTTTCACATTCGAACGGCAGGGGAACGGTCAGCATCAGATAATTATGCGGATCGTAGGAGAAGGTTTTCTTGCCCAGATAACCGACTTTACGGCCCTGAAAGAGGATCACTACGCCAGGATTGTACAAAACCGGCTGGCGCGGATGGTAACGTGTGGTGTGCATCAGCGTAACCTGTGGCACTGCCGACGGACTGAGGTTTTTATTCCCGCTAAGATGCGCCACTCGCGCCGCCAGACGGGCGCACAAGCTGTCCACATTTTCCATTATTCCTGCTCCGGATAGACGATAAACTGGCATCGATTTTGCCACAGGCGTTTCATTTTCTACAGAGACTTGCAGGATCAGGCAAGACTCTGGCAGAAATGTGCATCTTCCTTGCGGCGATTTTCTCTTACAGTTAATCCCTCTTTCCGCAGTCGCATCTTCCTGCACAAATGCAGTGAACTGCTAGTCTGTATGAACGTACCTTTCATACGCTGTTCGTGACTAACGTTTTGTCACCGGCCCGATTTCTCAATAACTCCCTAATTTTCAAAAATTCAATGTCAGGAGAGAATTATGTCTGCACCTACCGCTGCCGAAAATACGTTTAACGCCTGGGCCGCTGCCGGTCCGAATCAGCCTCTTGAAGCTTTCCAATTCGACGCCGGCCCAATCGGTGACGAAGAAATTGAAGTCGCCATTGATTACTGCGGCGTCTGCCACTCCGATCTCTCAATGCTCAATAACGACTGGGGCATCACCCAATATCCGTTCGTGCCGGGCCATGAAGTGGTCGGTAAAATTGTCAAAATCGGCGACCATGCGCGCAACAAAGGGCTTAAAGTTGGCCAGATTGTGGGCGTGGGCTGGAACCGTGGCAGCTGTATGCACTGCCACCCTTGTATGTCCGGCGACCAGCATCTTTGCCACGATGTTGAAGCCACGATTATCGGTCATCACGGCGGCTTCGCGGATCGCATACGCAGTCACTGGGCGTGGGCGATCCCGCTTCCGGAAGGCGTAGACGTTACCAGCGCGGGCCCGCTGTTCTGCGGCGGCATCACCGTGTTTAACCCGCTGTTGCAGTTTGGCGTTCTGCCAACGCACCGCGTGGGCGTCGTCGGTATCGGCGGTTTAGGCCACATGGCGCTGCGCTTCCTGAATGCGTGGGGCTGCGAAGTCACGGCGTTTACCTCGTCTCTGGCAAAACGTGATGAAGCTCTGTCACTCGGCGCACACCGCGTGGTCGCCACCCGCGACAGCGATGAACTGAAAAAAATCGCCGGTGAACTGGATTTCATCATGGTGACGGCCAACGCCTCACTGGACTGGGATGCCTTTATCGGCACGCTGGCACCGAAAGGCCGGTTGCACTTTGTGGGCGTCGTACCGGAAGCCGTTCCTTTGCATGTGATGGCGCTTATCAGCAAACAGGCTGAGGTTTCTGGTTCACCGACCGGTTCACCTTCGCGTCTGGCCGACATGCTGGCGTTCTGTGCCCGTCACGAAATCACCCCGCAGGTTGAGCACTTCCCGCTGAGCAAAATTAACGATGCGGTTGAACATCTGCACGAAGGAAAAGCGCGTTACCGCGTCGTTCTGGATATGAACGCGTAACAAGCGTTCGCAATAAAATAAGTAGCCTGCTCAGCAAGATGACGTTTCGTTAACTAGACTTAACGTCAGGCTGAAGCCTTCACTACTCTGTGCCCGTGCTTTGCGGCGGGCACTCTGCCCTGAAAGGAGAACCTCATGGCAACGCAACCCATCATTAAACTTCACGATGGCAACCTAATGCCTCAGTTAGGACTTGGCGTATGGAAAGCCAGTAATCAGGAAGCCACCAGCGCGGTGAAAACGGCCATTGAAACCGGCTATCGTCATATCGATACGGCCGCTATCTACAAAAATGAGGAAGGCGTCGGCGAAGCGATTGCCGCCAATCTCGTTCCCCGCGAAGAGCTGTTTATTACCACCAAACTGTGGAATGACGATCAGTTAAACGCCCCACAGGCGCTGGAAACCAGCCTTAAAAAGCTGAGAACTGATTACGTCGATTTGTATCTGATCCACTGGCCGCAGCCAGCGCAGGGCCATTATGTCGATGCGTGGAAAGCGCTGCTGAAACTGAAAGAACAAGGGCTGGCGAAAAGCGTCGGCGTCTGTAATTTCCCGCTGGAGCATTTGCAGAAACTGAAAGATGAAACCGGTATTTTCCCGGTGGTGAACCAGATTGAGCTGCACCCGCTGATGCAACAGCGTCAGCTGCACGCCTGGAACGCCACGCACACTATCGCCACCGAATCCTGGAGCCCGCTGGCACAGGGCGGCGAAGGTGTGTTTGATCAGCCTCTGATTCAGAAACTGGCTGAGAAATACAACAAAACGCCGGCGCAGATTGTCATCCGCTGGCATCTGGACAACGGGCTGATTGTTATCCCGAAATCCGTGACGCCAAAACGTATCCGCGAAAACTTCGACGTATTTGATTTCAAGCTGGAGAAAGAAGAACTGGCGGAAGTCACCAAGCTGGATAAAGAACAGCGTCTGGGGCCGGATCCGGCGAAAGACCTGTAATTTCCCCGCAGCATCAAAAGAAAACCCGCCAGTGGCGGGGTTTTTTTTTTTTCGTAGGCG
>NZ_JAEMGT010000110.1:0-1817 GCF_017655185.1 Rahnella sp. ChDrAdgB13
GGATTGTCTGTCATGGGTGGGAGCACTGTCGATAAAGAAACCGTCGAAGCAATACTTCAGGAAACGTGGGAAAGTGCTGATGACTGGTTTCAGCCATAGCTTCAAAGCTGAAAGTACTGAGTAAAATCACAGCATTCAATACGAACCCATTTAGTTCTATCATAGTTGCTCAAAAGTTATTGGGTAGCGCTATCGTTTGATAAGAGAAATGAGCCCATTTTCACTATAAATCCCCTTATCAAACTTCTTGGCAAAAATTCATAGGAACGTTGTGTAGCAACATCGCACGTTTGCTACCTACCCCTTTACCCCATACACTTAAGGGATGAAAGATATGATTGGCTTCGAGGCTGTGGCCTTTACGGGTCCTAACCTAGACAAGGTACAAGGTATTTTCACTGAGGTTTCTCATTCTGTTGAGCGATCTCTGGATGACTTTGACCGCAGCCACCCCAAGTCCCTAACAAAAAAACAAGTTTTAGATGCTATAAAAAAAACAGACGCCATCGTTGATTCAGTTACTCAGCTTTGCAAAGAAGGCCGGTCGATGATCCAAGTGTTAAAGTTTGGGTCAGCTGAAGAGATTGAAGCTCTCGATTTTAAAGAAAATTCGACGGAAACTTTAGAGGCTATTGCTGAAGAAATTTCTCGTGGCAACAAGAGAATGTTTTATACCTTTTTTAAGGCAGAAACAGAAATCTATTGGGCTCCTCACATGTCCCACCTACGCTATATCAAAACACGGGCTTTGCAAGTTTTCGAAGAGTATCAAAAAGTCACAAATGAACTTGCAAGGTTAGTAGGTTTGTACCAGCTAAAAGGCGAACATGATTTCGCCTTTGATATCGAAACCATTAGAGATTCTGTGAGTTCTGAAAATGTAGAACACCCTGACTGGGTTGCAAGCGGCGATGATTTTGCAGATTGGATCCAGTCAATGAAAAAGGATGCGTGATGGCTGTCAAAGTTAGTTATTCTCAGTCATTTATTGAGTTAATGAAGTCATTATCAACACAAGAATTAAAGATAATTGGTGACTTTATTACTATGTTAAAAGCATCCGGATTCACTAGTCTACCAGGACGTAATAAACCATCCACGGGGGTTAGCGAGAATCACGCTAGAAGATTACAACTTATACAATACGCTATAGAGAATAACCTTTGGCATTATCATGTTGGTCATAAAGTTTACGACCAGAAAAAACCTTTTGGAGACTGGACATCAAGCCATGTAGTCCATTACCAAAATGAAAATAGTCAGTCTGCAAGGTTTGTTCATTATGACTCACATCCCCCGATGAAATTGCCAGCAGCAAATACGCTCAAATAGAAACCCGGCCACCGAGCCGGGTTTTTTGTGCATGTAATAAAATCATGTATGCGAAATTCCTATAGCTGGTTAAATGACCGGATTTTTTCGACCACATATTGCCAGACCGAACTTTTGTGATAGTCTGAAACAGCATGAGTGCTCATGCAACCATACTGACTTCATTGATATCTTACCTTCCGATATCACATTTATCGCTTAACCCGCACTTGTGGCGGTTTTTTTGTGCCCGTCACTCACCAAATTCTGCAAAGTAGACCTTGCTAACGTTCACTTTTCGATCAACTATCATTTCGCAAATAATAATAGAGTTTACGTAGCCTCTTTACCGTTCGCCTAGCTCCCACATGTCTCATGCATCCAGTTAGGCGAGCGGTTTTTTGCCTGCAATTTGTCAGCATTTCAACATTCGTCTACGCTTTAAAGCGGAGGTGCAATCACCTTCCAGTACCATGTGTTGTTGATATTTAGCCCGCAGCCCGCCG
>NZ_JAEMGT010000111.1:0-2319 GCF_017655185.1 Rahnella sp. ChDrAdgB13
CTTAACCTTCACTTCAGCGTCAGGGAAGGTACCATGCACACGCTTGGTCAGTTCAGCCAGGATCAGCGCATTAGCGTTCGGCACACCGGCCATATTTCTTGTGTCGTAAATCAGCTCAACAAACATGAAAACTCTCCACATGGGTTATACTGGTTTTTTATACAGCTCTTGTGGGGCGTCTTTCAATATTTAGTTTTTGTCTTCGTCAGCCCTAAGCACAACCACGATCCGCACCATCCCTTCTTTTACGCCTGAATACCCTATGTTCACCACTTAGAATCAATGAGTTGCGCGAATTATACGCCGCTCCTTAACAAGTTCTCTATGCAATTGAACCTACTTTCGAGACACATGAACCCACCCTAGGTCGGTTCAAAATTAAAAATATTAGTCATAATTATCAATATATTAAGCGCGTGAACCGACTGAACCTACCGAACCGACCACTTTCTGGTTATATATAGGGAATTTTTAACGGACACGAATCCATAATCAAGTGTAAAATTGCTGGTTAAAATTCGTACAACGGCACTTCTTTGAATACTGGGTGTTCATTGAAGCAAGTATATCTTATCAATGCATGGCAATTTCGTATCTCTCACCACATAAAGTTTAAGCAAAAACATTTGGGGGTATCATTGGGGGTATGTGCATTTTTTTTTGTTAAATAAATTATTATTTATCAAGTTGATGTTGTTTTAATTCTGCTCCTGTAGGGCGTACCATTCAAAAACAACCACTTAGCATAAAAATCCTCGTTTTATTATATTCACCACAGGTCAGGTTACGGGTCAGGTAGAGTTTTTTGCGCCTCCCATAAATTCCCTTCCCGCACGAATCGCCACAAATCCCACTTATTTTTCTGTGCTTACTAAATAAGTGAGTTTTGTGCTCATGCTGTCCCTGTAACTATTCAGGGATAGAGTTCCGGTTAGCGTTGAGCCATCGCATACAAGGGCAGGTTGCATTGCCGGAATAAGTGAATCACCGAAATGAATGAACGCCATTGGTGAGCGCCGTTGTATCCCCTCACATGCAGGTTTCGGCGCATAGCATCCACCCCAGCGCGGGCGATGCCTGCTGCCAATTCATCGTCTGACACATTGTTACCGTCTGTGGCTTGTGCGATGCGTTGCCCTTCGTCAACCAGTGACGGCGCGGAGCTCATGAGGCGAACGGCAAGCGTAGCCAGAACCGCAAACGGGGTATCTTTCAGGGGGGGTGAATTCAGGCGTTCAAAGACGCGCCCCATTACTCCGCCCTCTGCAACATACAGGCTTGTTTCCTCCTGCATGGCACGGGCTCGACTGGCTGCGGCCTGCGAATTCTTGAATGCTGCGTATCGTGAATATTGCTGAACCGTGGGTAACGTATTCGGGGGGCAGACTCCCTCAGTCCGCATTTCGATTAGGTGGGCTTTTGCCTCAGCACTTAACAAAACTTCTTTTCGTTGTGTGCGGGCGTCTTCCTGTTCCATCTGTTTAGGCTTTGCACCTACCAGAATGTTAGCCCTCTTACGGGCATTCTCTCTGACTTTGCGAGCGGCTTTGCTCATTGCTCAATCACTGCAATTCTGTGGACTTATCCTGTCCAAAAACTATACGGAAAATATATCTACGGTGATGCCAGACGGTGCCAATAACAGCCATTCCTAAGCAACGGGAGGAAGCACGGCACGAACAAGGTTAAGGAATAATCCCAACCTGTCCGCGCTTTCAAGTGCCTTACCTTAAGTTTCCGGTTAGGTTTTCACTTGCCCAGCCCCAGAATGCCGTCTGTGCGTGGGTCAAGGGTCTGATTGGAACCTGACATTGCTCTGCCGCGCCCCCCTTGCTTCTCTCTCTCCCATTGCCTACACGCAAACTCAATCGCAACGGCGGCAACCCTTGGTGTGGTAAGCGGCGGGGAAAGCCGGTTCTACGACATCACCAGTTTGCAAATCGGGAAAAGTGCCGGAACGGTCGCCGCGGCAAATATCGCTATTGGTTACAGCGAATCGGCAACCTGTGACGTGAGCAATATCAGCATTACGGTGACGCCATGAGTAAATACACCGATCTTACTACCAATTACCACAGCCTAAAGCCGCTTTTCGTTGACCATATTGACCTGATTACCCGACCGCTGAGCGATGCCGGAAACGCAATAACTGCGTTTATTACCGAATTAGATATCGATGAAGCGATCGGCGTGCAGCTGGATATTCTCGGCAAATGGATTGGCAGAACGCGAGTTGTTAGACAGCCCATATCTGGCATTTATTTTTCCTTTGACACGGATAGTTTGGGATTCGATCAGGGTGTGTGGCAAGGGCCATAT
>NZ_JAEMGT010000112.1:0-25846 GCF_017655185.1 Rahnella sp. ChDrAdgB13
TCCGACACCCTGCACAAAAATAGAATTCGTCCCAGCAGTAGGCGTGTAAGTCCCGCTGGCAGTGATGTATTTAACGGCAAGCAGTCTGCCTGTAGCTTGCCCAAGTTGCATGGCGTGATTCGATTGGGTGGCGGCGGCAACGGGTAGTGCGCCGCCTGAGTTACCACAAAGAACCCATGCGGTGAGAGTACTATTCCATTCGACTTCTACCAGTCCATTGGCGATGATCTCTCCACCCTGCAATGCTTGGTTTGCATGAGAGTAAAGTGGATATGCTGTGTTGCCGTTGGGTGCAAATGTGGATGCCCCTGTGTTGGCTGTTTTAGCCTTAAACGTCAGACGCATGCCATCAATGAGCGTTGGTAACTTAGGCACATAGGACGCCACATAGGCATTTGCGGAGCCCGTGTCTGCGGCGTAAGTCATCGTGCTTTTTTGAATTGCATCAACGATGCCGCTTACTGGAAGGAATGGCGCATTAGCAGCCAAAGAAATGTTTGACGCGGTGATGGTAGTCGCACCCTGAGCAACGGTGATCACCCATGCCGCCGTATATCCAGTGTCTACCGATGGAGTTGTCTGCGTGCCTGTTGTAGCTGCCACGCCTGCCTTCAGATCTACCGTGCACACACCTGATCGAACCGTGTTCTGCGCCGTACCAGCGTTGTTTGGACCGCTGTACGCTACTGATGGGTTGGCTGCATTGTAGTAAGGCAGCACGGTAGAGCCGGAATCTACATCACTGTAGGTCACCTGAACCAAATAGTTAACGCTCTGGCCTGAAGTAGTAGGTGCGGTCAGTGTGAACGATGTCTGACTGAGGATAATCCCTTGCTTAAGAATAGTGTTCGTGGTATCTGCGGCGATAGAAGAATAGGCCGTAGTGTCAACGTTCTGGACACTATAAATTTCACCACTATCAACTGTAATCACCATTGATGCAGGGCTTGTCGGTGCGCATGTCAGGCCACGCAGATAGGTGTTTGTTCCCATCATGGCCGCAGAAAGTTTACTGAGCGCAATCATTGTGTATTTGTTGGTATTGAGCAGATCGGTTTCAAGCGGAATTGCACCAGGATAAATTATTTGGCGATCCATTTATTTCTCCAAGAAATATGATGTCTACCCAGCGTATTAATTCTGAGTTGGTTGAATGTTTTTGATGGGATTAAAGAGTTATTGCAGACGAACCCACACGATAGTGCCTTCCATTTTCACTGCCGCTACGGCTTCGTAGACCTGTGCATCAGTAATAGAACCAGTAATCATGCTTTGTGACGCATATTCGCCACGAGAAGGTGTGCTGTAACCTGACGGAGTTGAACCATAGCCTGCGACATACGGTATCCCTGAGCCTGTCGGCCTGAAAGCAGTAACAAACGCCTGATAAGGTATCAGCAATGAGCCATAGCCACCTGCTACACCATATCCTATTGCAGGGCCGCCGTAAGAACCAGTGTCAGCAGGTCTTTGCGGTTCGAAAATAATCGGTGTCTTCCCTGTTAAATCGAAAAGAATGTCATTTATTGCCTTACGTGTTCCTCGTTCACGCAGAATATTTATTTTGATTGCATTTCGGAATATATCGTCAGATTGGCCTGATGCTCTTTGCAGGTTATTACCAAAAAAATCATAGGCAATAATGTCCAACCATCCATCTGTTGCGGTGCTTATTCTCGTCTGCAACTGAGCGTAGACATAAAGTGAATAACACCACGTCAATGCCTGAGCACATGCAGTGAGTATTGCAGTAACAAATGGATGGTCGTCACCGAACCATGTTGGGGGAAGTAACGCCCTCAGTCGTGTAAGAATATCATTTTGGTCACCAGTCGCCATTTAGCTCACCGAAATTGTACCGGCACGAATAACCTGCGCCCCTGATGCTGCGAGGTCAGAAGTGCCACTGTTGAGGGTAACTGCTGAGACGTTTGTTACGAGAGAGCTTGCTCCGTATGCAATGGTAGCCAGTTGCGTATAGGGCAACAACTGGCCGAGAGATAAGCTCGCGATATAAGTCTGAATTGCCTCTGTAACAATTGTCACTATGTCTGAATGGGTTGCAGATGAGTCAGTGGTAATGACCATCACAACATTGGCGGTTACCAGCGTCGGCGGGAATACACCAAAGGTGATCGTAAACCCGCGCACGGTATCAATTGCCGCATAAGCAGCGTCGATAAAATCACTGGAAGGTGACCCGCTGCCATCATCAACGACCGCATAAAAATACCCGGGCTGTGCGGTTCCGTCGTAAGCGTAGTTCTCTGTAAGCGTGTATGTCACCCCGCTTTGCATACTGGAAAGCGCATAACCGATTGCTGATTTCGTAGCCTTGGATAATGAGGCGATCCAGAGAACAAACCGATCCCTGAAAGCGTCGTCAGTCTCGGCATCATCACCATTCACAAAGGTTGTAGCATTGGTGACGGTATCGACGTACTGAATGGAACCTGAGATAACCGTGATTGTTCCAGCCTGCGCATTACCATCTGCACCCGCTGTATTGGCCTGCACGGGAACTATCAGCGAACTGACTCCGGCGGCAATAACATAACCAAGTTGTGTCGAGTCATAAGCAGAATTAGTGGTATCCGTTGTTACCGTGTATACCTGAGTCCCGTCAGTGGTTGTAACTTCCGAACCGACTGGAATTAGCGCCTGATTTGTTGGTGTGAACCGACTGAAAGTGACCTGCCCGGTAGCTTGCACGGCTGACAAACGAGTAAAGCTGAAATCTGCCATCCAGCTATCGAGATCATCCCCTGAACAAGTGGCCGCGCGGGTTGTCACCAGCAAATTCACAATGAGTTGCTGTATCCACATCGCCACGCCTGAATTCGACTCCACGATAGCGCGTAAAATACTGCCGATGGCGAGGTCAACAAGTCCGTCCGCGCTGGCTTGCATTGCGGTGACCTGATCGCTCACCAGGGTAGCGAAAGTTTTAATATTTAGTGATGCCACGCGATTACCTCGTTACGTCAAAACTGAGTGTTGCGGGGGTTCCTGAAACGGCATCGGTGTACTGAATGGAACAGGTTACGCCCATATCAATCAGGGTCAGCGCAACAACCGGCTCAGGGGATGTGGCTACGCAGTCCTCAAGCAACATCTGTCCGAGGATCAGCGCCTTCCACTCGTTAACATTGACCGAATCGCCAACCTTCTTGCCAAGCCCCGCCCCGTATTCTGGGTGGAACAGATAATCGCCTGGATTCGTCATCAGCCGCCTTAAAACACGCTGAGTTCCGCGCTCAGTGTCTGAAACTGGGCGCAGGTCACCCGTCGGCGAGGTGCTAATGTCACCGCCGATATAGTGGTAAAGGTCATACATTGGTCACCTACAGCTGAGTAGTTGGAATATTTGTTGAGCCGCTGCCGGTCTGAACGCCGTTGTGAACGTGAGCGTCGAATACTTCACGAATTTTCTGAACTGTGTCTTTCGCACCGTTCTGGTCTTTAATGCTGCCGGAAACTTTAAGGTCTCCATTTATCTGTGTGATTGAGGCGTTGATTGTCAATCCAGATGCCAGGTTGACCGTTCCAGTGCCGTCACCATTCATCACAAACGTTGAGCCTGCGCCGTCGGTGATTGTCACCTTACCGTCATTGGTTAACTTGAATGATGAGCCTGATGGGTCGATAACCCAAAACTGACCAGAAGGCGGAGCAGGGCTGCGGTCAACGTCATTAAAAAACTGCCCTACCGCCATGCCTGCGCCCATCAGGCCAGAGTCAAACTCAACTTCAATAACCGCGCCAATTGCTGGCCCAGCCACTACCCCGTAACCATTTCCCGCCCACATTGTCGCCAGCGGTATCCATCCTGTTTCCTCCCCGGTCGGTTGCAGCTGAACCTTTACGGAATAAGAAGCGGGGTCGTATGCCGTTACCGTCCCTTGCCTTGTTCCGCTCACGCCAGCCCCCGCCTGTTGCGAACGACCCGCTATTGCATTCATTAATGCTTTCACTGTGAAACCTCCAATGCAGGACTGTGGTTTTTCCCTGAGATAGTCATCGTGTAACCCGTATCCCAACTCAATGTACGGCGCACGCTGTCGCAGTAGTAAAGCTGGTCAAACGGACTGGCTGTCCCCTCAATGCGCACCATCGTTTCCGGCGTGAGAAGATTGTCACCAGCAGTAGAGCCGGTGAATTTCATCTCATGCTGAACGACGTCACGATAGATTTTCTGTGCAAGTGCTGATGCTGATTCCGGTGACAACCCGTTGCGGATAACCCGGTAAACCTGCGTTTTGGCAGTTGAGTTACCTGGCGTAGTGCTTTTTGCAGCTTTGGGATACGACGCCACGAACTGTTTGTTTTTGCGCTTTGCATTCCAGCTCAGCACCTCCACTGTCACGCCCTTAGAAATCGTCAGCGCACGGGAGAATGAAAGGTCTTCTGACATGTTGCACTGAGGATAAGCCAGTGCGCCCGGCGGCTGCCAGCGGATCACATAGTTGTCCGCTTTCGCTGGGTCGGTGACCGGAGCGAACACCAGATTCTCTCCATCCACGTAAACATTGAAGTTCTCAATGCCTGCCAGCGTGGTGATCAAGTCCCATTCTGTTTGCTCACCGGTAAGGTGTGCTGAGTCTATTTGGTAAAATTCACCAAATCTGCCCGTCGTTGCCGTGACCACAGGGGTCAGGCCGTGCCGCTGAGCAAGGATTGTCGCTATCTGCGAGCTGGTGTAGTTCTTGAAGCTTTCCCCCGCAGACTTGGCATCTATCATCAGCCCGGTAAAGTCACGTCCGTCAGCCACAATCTCAAATCGTGCAGGGTCAAAGTGCCAGGTGTCGATGTTGCCAACAATCAGCCGTTTTTCATCTGTCCCCGACTGGCTGATAACGGAAACAGAAAGCTCAACCTTAATGGTGGTCTGTGTTGCCCAGTAATTAAGCAGACCCATATCTGCCGGGAGTGCGGAGGTTGCCAGCGTCAGGCTAAACGTCCCCGCGCCTCGGAATGAATTGCTCTCGACATCAAATGAGACGAACGGAACCTCTACCCCATTTAAAAGACAACGCCCGCTGATTTTGCGGGCGCTGGCGGTAATAATCGGATTGTTTACGTCCATTATTGGCTCGTTGGGTTAGATGGGATGATGATCGTGTTGATACCGGTCAGTTGCGGGTCTGTCAGGTTGTTTGCTGATGCCAGGCTGCTCCACAGAGAAGCGTCTCCGTACTGGTCAGATGCCACCTGATAGAGATTCCCTCCGCTGAGTGTCACCGTCTTCACGCCGTCAGCCGTCTGCCCTGATTGCACGTTTTTGTTCAGTCTGCCGAGCACGCTTTGAAGACTGTAAAGCGCCGGAGTTCGGGTTGTTAAATCGGCCTGAGTCAGTAAATTACTGATGGTTTTTGATATCGGATTACCCGGCACCAAACCGCCAAGCGTGGTGATATCGCTCGCCGCTGATTCAAGCACTGCAAGTTGCTGCTGCACGATAGTTTGCGCTGCAATAATGGGTCTGACGATGGTTTGAACCGTGTCCACCGTGGCGTGAGCGATGTCTGTAACTGCTTTAACAGCGGTTTGTACCGTCGTTACTGCCGATGTAACTGAAGACACGTCGATAATATCTGACAGTCCAAGCGCAGTGCCAACATCGCTGTTTACCAGAGCATCAAGCGCACCTGTCAATGCATCCACGCGCAGAGGTGAAGCGTTGTTCGATACTACGGCCACTTCAATCGTGTATGGCCTGCGGTAGATGAACTCATACGTTGGCGTAAAAGCGGTGATGACCACGGTGAAGCTGTAGCCATCCAGCGTCAGAGTTACTTGCTCCCCTGCATCGCGCATTCTCTCAAGTGCCGTAACCCGGTCACCCGATTGCGCCCCTGTAAAAATGCCAGACCACGACAGCGGGTCATACTCCACACCCAGAACGTCAATCGTGCGCTTACCGCCGATCATCTGATGCAGAACTGTCTTCTGTTTGCCAGGTATCGCAATACGCTCAGGGACTTCGAAATCGAGAAACTCGAAGCCCCCGAGAATTAGGCGTGTTGCTGTTGGATCTAACCCCTGTGCGAAGTTATTCAGTGCGCTTGTGAACGACATGATTACTCCGTGCGTGAATGATTACACTGATCAAATGTCAGGATGGTTGTTTGTTACGAGGGGGATTATGTTGTTACTTCAATTTAAACAAGGATGATTTTATGCTGCACACGGCTCATTTTTTATGCCCAGTAAATCCGAGCACAATAAGTCAGTTTCAAGCGATATGCTTGCAAGCTCTTTCCAACGGGGCGACCTCATTACAGGTTCACATCTCAAGCGCAGGAGGAGATCTGGTTGCTGGGTTCACTGCCTACCATTTTTTGAAATCACTACCCATTCCAGTAATCACACACAATCTAAGTAACGTTGAATCTGTGGCTAACGTGATCTATATGGCTGGCACTGAGCGCCGCGCCAATCCAGGCTCAAGATTCTTGTTG
Source organism: Rahnella sp. ChDrAdgB13 (assembly GCF_017655185.1). Lineage (NCBI taxonomy): Bacteria > Pseudomonadati > Pseudomonadota > Gammaproteobacteria > Enterobacterales > Yersiniaceae > Rahnella > Rahnella sp. ChDrAdgB13. The sequence continues at coordinate 6,462 of NZ_JAEMGT010000112.1, forward strand.
CACCCTCTGCACTGGGGATTCAATACCGCAGTTGCTGACCACGCCAGAATGGTTGAGTGGTCCAAATGTCTCGATAACGATTTCGACCGTTTTGTTGAGGTTCTCAATAGCGAGTCGCAAAGAAACGATATCGGCTGGGGTGACTTGATTAACGCTGCCACCATATTGGACGCCGACACCGCCGCCGCCAGTGGAATGGTTACATCGGTGGCAAGTGCAACACTGGCCGACTCCGCCGTTAATTGGTGGGTAACCTGCTGACATAATTATTCTCCATTAAAAAACCCACCGATTGGTGGGCTAGTTGGTTGAGACTGCGCTTACTTGGCCTGAATAGGTCATCAGCATTGATGAGTCGAAAGCACTCGTGCCAGATGGGGCTTTAGTCGCTTCTCGCGTCATTCCTTTCATAACTGTAGCCACGATCACTTTGCGGCCTTGATCAGTCATAAGCAGATTTACGGGTTGTTCTTGCGTTGTGGTCGGTTTAGGTGGAACTGCGGGTACTTGGGAACTACGAATACTGCTTTTCATTCCATTGGCATAATCCTGATCTGATGTAGGCTTCTGCCCCCCACGCCAACCGGCATTGGCTGCTCCATAACTTCCCGCCGTAGTTGATGTGTCAAACTGCGGGAGTTTAGTAGGCATATTTGTTGTCGTTGGCTTTGGTGTTAAATCTGGGTGAATATCTACACCGGGTATTTTATTTAAATATCCGATTATCGTATCGAATAGTTTTTTAAATCCTGCCTCAATCTTATCTGAGAAAGTTTGTAGGCTATTCCAAATCCCCCAATTACTGATGTGATCACCTACCTGCTGCAACCTTTTCCAGATATCCGACATTATTCCGCCAAATTCTTTCCCCATTTGGATACCAGCAGGCTTTATCTTGTCCCAGTTTTTGTAGATGAGAAGCCCCGCACCCGCAGCAGCGATCAATGCCCAGACCACTGGCCCACCAAGTAGTGCAGTGAACGAGCTTAACATTCCAATAGAACCGACCAGCCTTGCAGCCATAATGGTTGCCCCAAGAAGCATAATGCCCCCCGAAAGCAGTGAAAGGCCGCCGATTGCAGCTGTTGAGTACATGGCAATTTTAGTAGCCCACGGATTGTCTTCGGCAAATTTGCTGACTTTATCCATAAAATTAGCCAAGCCAAGCGTAACACTGGTAAGAGTTGGAATTAGCTGAAGACCAAGCACCGCCTTAACGTTCGTCCACGCAGAAGATAGTGCGTTGGCCGCGCCATCAGGAGCATTAAAATAGTTACCAAATAAAGCCTGACCAGACATTGTATTTCTAAAAATATGTGAATCTTTTTTAAACTTACTTGCGTTAATTATGTTTTGCCCGAGGAATTCACCAGTGCTTCTATTGAAATTTTTAGTAATCATTTCAGCCACTTCAGTATCGGACATGTTTTTACCGAAGCGCTCCCTGATTCTCTCAGCCATTACCGATACAAGCTGGTCAGGGTTAGGGAACATTCTTACGAATTCATCTTTTAGCCCCCCACTAAGTAACGACTCCCCACCAAGACTTTGCATATAAATCTGACGCTCTGCTGGTGACATACCGCTCATGGCGTCTTTCATCATCTTCATTCTGGCTTTGCTGACACCCTCCTCAGACATGCCTAACTCAGCCAGAAACCCCTTGGCTTTTTTATCCATGTGACCACCAATTAAAGAACTAAAGGTCGTCATTAGTCGCGTGCCTGATTTGTTACCCCCATTATCCATTGACATCATCCCGGCGAAATTACCATAGAGATACTCGGGAGATAATAGGGAATAGGCCATTTTCCCTGTTTGTGATGCAGCAAGAAAATCCTTAGGGCTAACCCTTCCCTTTGACGCAAATTGCACTTGCGACATCATTGTTAATTCTTTACTGAACTCTTTAGGATCGTTAATAACCGCCCCGCCTCGGTGCTCAAGCGCTTTGGCGGCAGCATTCACCATTCCGTCTTTAGCGTGCTCACCAAGTGCCATGCCGATAGTTGATTCATATTTTGCAAATGTGGGAGCCATTTCTATAGAGTGGTGTAAATCACCAAAAGCAGTATGCAAGTCCTGAATTAGTCTGATATTACCGGCGATCGTCGTTCCCATGACTTGGTGTGAAATGTTCTGTGCAGTGGAATTAACCAGGGCGTTATCCTGAACGGTAAGGTTCAGTGTCTTGAAGTCGTTCTGTGCTTTTACAAGGTCATTGGCCGCCTTAATGGTAGCGTCCAGACCTTTGGTGATCATCAAGCCAACGCCGACCAAAGCGCCGCCTGCAAGGGTCATTTTGCCAATCTGAGCCATGCGCTCTTGAAATATCGCCGCCTGTTTATTGGTATCGCCGAATTTACGTGAAATCGCCAGTAAGCCAGCAGTTACGTTCTCTGTTAGCGATACTTTAACCGCGACTTTATATGCTTCGATATCCATACAGGCTCCGAATTTAGGTAATAAAAAACCCAGCCTAATTGCTGGGTTTTAGGGTTGGGGGAAATTTTTAATTACATGATGAGTAAGATGGGTAATTGGCATTTTGGATTAGATTACTAATAGCATCCATTCCAGCCCGTGATTTGGAAGAGTTAACAGAAAATCCTGAAACATTCACCTCATCACTTGAGGAGGAATAGCTGCCAGTCGGTAGCCTCCAATCAGGTTTTAAATTAAACTTCTTAGCAACTTGGTTACCGGCGATTTTATCAGCTTCGTTTTCTTCAACCCCTTTACTTATAAGACTGGCTAGACTTTTATCATATAAGTTAGTTATATCAATATCGCGCTTTGTCATTAGGTTTTCTTTTTTTGCAGCGTATACAGACCACTCAACCCCTTTCCCATTTTTAGTCCACAGACCTATATCGGCTTTAGGCATAAAGTAAGCATGTCCGATTTCCCTAAATAAAGGTGCTTCATTCTTTGATATATTAGAATTTAATAGCGAAATTTCTATAGAGTCAGCACCGCTTTCCTTAGCTGCTTCAGCGGCAGCCATCATGGTAGCAGCCCAGGAACTCTGGTCTCCATTAGATACTGATACATCAACCCTTGCCAATTTGTGATTATCTGTGAATAAGGAGCTAATGAATAAACACTCGACAGTAAAAGGGACAGACTCAATTTCTTTTAATGGCGATGAGGTAATACCTACTTCAGGTACTTTTTCATCTATATTTGCAGGAGCCGAAATTACGCCAATGTTTTGCTCATCGCCGCTTGATGACTGTTTATTCTCACCTTGCGTGTAAACCACCACACCGATGAAAACTACAAGCAAGAAAGTGGCTATTTGTCCGAGTGTGATTTTACCTTTGTTAGGCTTAATGGCCTTCTTATTTGACTCCATCGACCATTCTTCCCGTGCTTGAGAAGTTGCATCCTCTCTGGAAAAACCTTTTCCCATTATCTGGACTGTTCTTCGCTCTATAAACTCATCTTTCCCTTCGTTACTGTTCATCCCTAACCCTCATCAATTTTGATAATCAGAGAATAGCACCGGCCTGCTGCAAGGCAACGCAAAATGGTTAGGCACTGATCAAATGTCAGGATAACGCCCCTAAGATGGGTCTTTTGGGCATGCCACTTCGGAGGAGGCATTACGCAGCAGCTCTTGGTAAGTGGAAGAAGCTAAGATCGAATCAGCTATCTGAGCAAAGTATTCGTGATTTTGAAGAAACTCTTCTAAGCCAACCGCCGGGTACAGAACCCAAAAGCGTCTGATAAATTGCAGATCGTCCATAAATCCTCCTGCGCAAAAAAACACACGGTTAAGCGGGGGCAATAAAAAACCCTCCGTAGAGGGTTTGGGTTTTGATGATTTTTAGTTAACTAGCGACATCTACGCCGAGGGTCTTTTTAAGGCGCTCATGAATCTCGCAGGCAGTAATAAAGTCAGAGTTAACCTCCTTCATTACTGTTTCACCCGCGCTGTCTTCCAGCACGACCCAGTAAGCGTACTCGTCGTTGCCTTCATCATTTTCACAAGTGAGGACAGAGAATTTAACGGTAACGCTGTCACCTTCTACACGATGGCGGCTTTTAGCTAGTAACGTGTCACACAATACACATAGTCCCATTTCATCATCCTTATGCGGCAACGCCGCTAATACCAAGCATCTTGGAGAGTTTTGTTAAGCCTTTGGCGGTAACGAGAGCCTGCTCTGTCACTTTCTCGCTACCATCATTGCGCAGAACCGTGTGCACTTTATGTTCCAGATATCCCGACTGAATTTTGTCCTGATATCCGACCCACGTTTTGCTGCCAAGCCGTTTGTAAATCCAGCGATTCTCTGACATAAGGCGAAAAAGGAATTTCGGCTGAACCTGCAAGTTTTTCGCAGCATCCGTAATGCACAAGGCACCGTCTGATTTTGCAATACGCTCCAACGCCTCAACATCCGGCTGCATCACTTCTACCTTATGTTCGAGCGCGATCACCTTTTCGCTGTAGGTCAACAATGTACCGCGAAGAAACTCAGGGTCGTTAAGTGCAACCATGGGGTCAAAAGCAGGTTGCAGCTTCCCGGCCTTAAAGTCGAGGAAGGTCTGGTTAACTTTCAGACGGTATGACGCTGAAATCCAACCGGCATACTCTACCGCCAGAAGTTCATGGGCAAAAGTGCCACCGTGACGACCTTCTTTTTTAACTACCGAGATCACGGTAGTTTGCTTATCTAGCTCGTTCATCAGGTTCTGTGTACTTTCAAGGGCAAGCCAATAAGTTGGCCCATCCTTTTTCTCACCACCGCTAGCCTTGTGAAGTGCATTCAGGTTAAACCGCCCTTCTGCATCCGTGGTAATGTCAACGCCAGCGATGACAGGCAGTGATTTCTTTGCTACATTTGAATCAGTCATTAAAGACCTCGCAGTTTGATTTGACATGACCGCCAACTCCACATTGGCGGTTTTTCTTTTTGCGCCATCCCATACGCCTTTCAGTGAATCCTCCCAGATTTTGAAGCCCTCTCCAGAGCGAGATTCAGGCTGTAAGTAATCGCCCCTACAGATTTGATCCGATCTACCAGCTCAGCCGCCAAAGGCGAACCGAGCGCCCTGAGCGATGGTGAAAGTTTCTCATTCCATTGCCTGTAGATTACGTCCATGTGTCGCTTTGCCACTCCTGCGTTACGTGCGTACATCTCAAAATCGAATGCTTGATAACAATTCCCTGTGGCAACTTCGCGATCCAGAATGTCGAGCACCCAGCGGCGGAATTCTTTAGCCTTGGGCGTTCTGGCGAACATTGCTACAAGATGCGCACCGCGAAGTGAAAACACCCGTGATTCTTGCATTCCTTTAGGGGTGGTCATCTTGACCACCCCTGACATATTCTCTGTAAATTCATCAGAATGGCGTGAGTAGATGCGCTGAACAGCCTTGTCATCAGAATACTCTAGCGCCTGCCCAACCTCAGAAGCGGTCAGCCAGATTTGACCAGACATCTCCATATAGTTGAATTTTGTGTTGTGGAACTGAAGTTGGTTATTCGCTATACTTTTCATGTTGGTTGCTCTCGATAAGTTACTGACGCCGAAGCCCTGACTATCGCAAGTAGTTGGGGCTTCACTATTTTTACGCTGCATTAGAAGTTCTCTCCTCACGCAAGCTTTTCGCCAGTCGCTGAACAATCGCAGAGTTGATTGAGATGCCATCCATCTCCGCCTGTTTACGAATTTCATCATCCATACGCTCAGGAAGACGCAGGTTGAAAACTACATTTTTACGGCCTGTATAAAGTACATCGTGCATTTTTGATACCTCATTTGGGATTAACTTGCCACCATTGATATTAATTTAACACCATTGCGTATGGTGTCAAGTACCCACCATAATAATTAAAATCTTCATAGGTGGTCGAAATGTCAAAGTACCCAAGCCAAATGCAGGACAAATTTAATCTTCGATTCCCGGATGGGATGCGAGAGGCTATCGCTGAGAGAGCTAAGGCCAACGGCAGATCAATGAACTCTGAAATAATAGAGATGATTAGCAATTCTCTTTTTTCATCTTCCATTGGTAACGACGCTGTAGGCTATATCCTTGAGATGACCAAGCAAAACGACATGAATGAACTATCAGAAGAAGAAAGAGATCATCTAATGTCTATGCTTATGCAGGTAGCCAGCAAGCTTTCAGTTAAAATTGAAAAAGAAAGCGTAAACCTTCGTCAGGTTTTGGATTTAATCTCGCAAAACAAAAAGCCCACCTGAGTGGGCTAAATCAGGTCGTCATAACCAGCATCAGGATGAATTGGCGAGCCGCCTATCAGCCCGTTAACGGTGGCCTTACCGATAATCTTTTTGATGAACTCGCCGTTATGCACGACTGCTGGCCCGAGTACCGGTCTTGGAGGCATCTTTGGCGTTCCGAATTCAAACCAAGGTGCTCGCTCATCTTTGGAGCCGATGACAGCTTCCAGCCCTTCCGTTTCATGCTCCCATGACTCCCTGAATTGCCCTGTTCTTTCAAGTGGTGCATCAGAGGGAAATCCCTTTCTCGCCTTATCTGCTTCGGTGCTATCAGCCAACTGATCCCACTCATTGAATGGGCCTGCGGCTGGCTGATAGTGCCCAATCTCTGCTTTTGCAGAGGCCTCTATGCGCTTAGCCACTTCTTCAAGTGCATTGTGCATATTGGATTTAATAGCGATATCCACAGCGGCAAACTGAAGTGCAGCCCCAAGAAATCCATCTAATTCTTTCATTCTTGTTTCTCCCACTCCCATGAATGCCAGTTGAACTTGCCGCCTTCAAATTCTGAAAACACGATGGACATCGCGTCTCTCTCATGAGGCATGAGAGTTTCAACATCAAAAGCTACACTGAACGGAACCCCGTTTTTCATAATCCAGCACCTGCCTCGAAAATCGGGGTTCTGTGCTAGTTTTTTATTGCAGCTTGCCTATCTTTTGCCGCAATCGCAGCTTCAGCAATTTCATTGAAGTGAGAGAGCACCGCATCCATACCATCTTTACCCAGAATGGTGATCATGCCATCAATCTGAGCCTGATTAGACGGGCAGGCATACTCATCGCCATCAATGCTCTCAACTTTTGCTGCTGGGAAGGCAAACGTATACATGTAGACGTTATTGGTTGCGGCCTCCGACCCCACGGCGAGAACTAAGCGAGATTCTTGCAGCGGATTCAGTTCACGAAACTTAATGACACGACCTTGTGCGTCGACTACCTGATTAGGTTTAGCCTCGGCAACCGGCGCTTTTTCTTCTGAGTTCTGATGCACTTTTACATTAGCCATTTTATTCCCTTATCAGCCGACTTTCTTGCGGCGGTTAGCAGTCCAGGCGAGGACTTGATCGACTTCTTTATCACCGGATTTCTTACCGGCATCAGTGAGGTGATATGAGACACCCTCATAGCGATAAACGCTTACTGTGCCATCAGATTCTGTGATGGTTTCAGTGATGGTCCCGCGCTGCTGGTCAATACCGTTGAAGTAGTTGTCCTCCCACTGCGCCCAGAAGTCATCAAGCGTCCCATCCATGCGTTTAGCAGTGATGGTGCCATTCCAGCCTGTAGGGATTTGCAATTCATCGGTGATGCCGTTGAGAGGCGTGATTTTGTTGGTGGTTAACTGAGGTTTTGAGTCGAAGTCCATGATTTTAGGAATTCGAAGTTTTCCGGTAGGCGTGTTGATGTCGACGGCGACATCACGACCCATTGTGTAACCTAAGCTAGGCATTGGCGCACTCCAAAAAGAAAACCCGCCGAAGCGGGTCTAGGGGTTATTAGTTAGAAACTGTGACGGAGACGCTGCCGCCGCCTTCCAGGTTGATCAGGAAGTAGCGAACCACGTTAAGGTATTTGACCTGTACGTCGGCGATCATGTATCCCAGCGCGACTTGAGAGTCTGGATTGTTTGATGCGTCGATTTTCACAGAGAACGCTGGACCACCATTCGGATCACCAATCATGCCTTGCAGTTCAAGGTTCGACAGGAACGATTCGATAGTGCTTTTGGTTTCACGACGCAGTTCAGCGGTATGATTCTGGCCAACGACATCACCAAAGCTCGCCGCCAGTGTCAGGGCAAGGTAGTTGGTCATGCGGGTGTAGGTGTCATCGTTGGTCGAACTCAGCGAACTGGTGTTGCGACCTGAGCGCATGCCGTAGTAACTACCGCCAGGGCATGGGTTTGTGATGACATCTAAACGAGCCGAGTTAATCGCGCCGATTTCCGTAAGTGAGTACGGCTGATTTGCCAGATTTCGTTGCGTGGAAATCACGGTACTGATTGACTTGTTCAGCGTTGAAATATGCGGTGAACGGGATGCAATATTAGCGGCTTCGAAAGTGGCCGGAGCAATCATCCGGTTGACACCGTTAACGGTATCTTTCCAGTAAGGCCAGTCGCCAACAATAGCCTTGAAGGCGTAAGTATCTACACCTGCGGTGTTGAGAAGCGTTGAAAGTGCTGAGTAAGTCGTTCCCGCCGCGCCCTGCCCGATGACGTATGAGCCTTCATCCAATGCGAACGTTGCCATAGTCGGCCATGACGTAGAGTCAGTCACGTCAACGAGGTTGATCACCTGCGAGTTAGTACCGCGCAGTGCATACATGCCCTTACGGGTAGTGCTTGTGCCATCGGTGCCGAGTAATACGGTGTCGGTGATGGTTGTTGTGCCATCGGTGCCACCAGCCAGCGTATACGTCAGGGTGGTGTTTGGCAGGTCTGTACTCGTACCAACTGTAGCCACAGCCAATTGGCTTGCACCGCGCACGCTGGTTTGTCCGTCGTTCACCGCGCTGACAAGGTTCGTCCAGAAATCCGCACCGGTTCCGGTCAGATTATCGAATACCTCAGCACTTTGATCTGGCAAGTTAATCGTCAGTTTGTACGAGCCAACGGCCGTACCCGATGTGATAGCGGCCTGCATGGTATTGCCACGAGTGCCTGTGTAAATAGCGGTCAGTGTAGCGCCGGTAACAGGTTCACTGGCTACGTCCTTCACAGGAATACTTGCGGCCACGTCAGTACCGTCAGTAACGCGCACGCAATTGAGGTTTGTCGCACCCAATTGCAGAGAGATTGCTACAGCGGTGGAAAGGTCATATTTCCGCACTTGCTGAGCGCCGAGATATTGAGCCTGATCGTTAGCCGAACCGATGAGATAAGCGCTGTTTACCGGCCCCCAACTGCCAATCCCTACAATACCGAGACCATTGCTTGCAACGCCGTTGATATAGCGGGTTTTCGGAGCCACCACCTGAACGTACAAATCAGGAGCCGTGAGCGCCGTCGTATTTAAACTGCCTGACTGATAAATCGGCATGTTTTTACTCCAATAAAAAACCCGCTCAAGGCGGGTTCTGATGTGAATTTAGGGAGAGGATTTAAGCGGCGCGTTTAATCACGTATACAGCCTGTTCGCCTTCAATAATCTCTTTAATCAGTGATACGTCTGTAATCTCTTCACCGATTTTGTAATCAGCAAAGGCGTGGCGAACGACCAGGATGAAACCAAGACTATCCGTCGTTAACTTGCTCGCCGTGCTCGAAGCGGTTGAGGTGGCAACAGGTGCCAAATCGTCAGAATCTGCCATGTTTTACTCCAGAATTGTTTTGATGGGGTTGTTTGATGTGTCTGCAATATGCATGACAGGTGCCACGACCTGAGCGGCATCGATTGTTTGGGTTGTTGCGTAATTTACGGTGTAGATAAAGTCACGCCGGTAGACGAGATAGTTCTCGCTGGCATCTGACTGAAATGATCGGGTGTAGACCATATACGACGGTGCGCCGTCAGAGAGTGAAATATTGCTCTCTTCTGACAGGGCTATATCGAGCACTGAGGCCATTGTGTCGCGCAGCGCGGGCGTAGGTGCCCAGATGGTTATCTGGAAGTCTTTGGCCTGCCTGCGTAGTTCTCTGGCTGCCGTACCGATACCACCAGTGCGAGCCACGATTGAATTTCCGCTTGGGATTGTCACGACAGCGCCGACACTCGTTGCTCCGGCTATCTGAATTGCCATTGCTGTTGCAATTGTCGTCAGCGTGTCACTGCTCTGAACTGAGTAGTGATAGCCGACTTCATCAATCAGGAAATAGACATTCGTTGGTGTTGATACCGCACCACTGAACGTAACGGTATGTCCTGAAACGGTTACAACTAACGTTGGCGTTCCGGTGGTGATGACTCTGTAAGGTCTGCCGAGAGTTTCGCTGACTTTCTTCTCAGTTGGCAGTGGGTAGACGGAAATATGAACGCCCCCTGCTTTGATATCAGTTTGAAGCTTATTCGGAACCGGCCAGCCCGGGTAAACCTTCACAATGGAGCCGGTAATGCTCGGTGCGCCGGTTCCGTTTGGGTAAGCCACTGCCGCAGCCTTAGCCGCCAGCAGGTTCATTACGTCTGATTGGTCAGCCATATCACACCAAAGCCTGCATGGCAGTTACACGCCACCCCATGTCAGTGAGTTCAGCGCTGGAAACTACGTATCTGCGATCAATGTCATCGGTGATGATGTCACTCGTTCGCAGGATGATGTCGCCGTAAGATGGGAACAAAAGCAGATACCACGGCGTTTTCGCATCTGCTGGCAGGTTAACCGGCGATTTCTCACCCTTGGTGCCATTCAGAATGCTGGCAGGCCATCCCGTCATCAGCGCGACTTCGTTTTCTGCCGTTGTTCCACCGTATCCAATCACCCCGCCTGCATCTTCCTGACTGGTTCGAAGTACCGAGATAATCCGGTTGGTCTGAACGCAGTAAATAGGCAGCGTCGTTTGCATTGCAGCCACAAAGAACATGCCGTCTTCGGGAGAGGAAAGGAAATCGCCAACAACGAACTGACGCCCATCAAATACCCCAATCCACGTAGCCTGACCGTACTTGTTTGGCGCGTTATAGTTGAAGGTAGTAGTGAATGAGGCGTGAAGCGATTGTAGCGGCGTGGTTTCAAGAGGATTGAAAGCGCTGGAAGCCCTGAACTGCTGAGCCACATAACCAATCCTTTGTGCCGCTTTGCCGTTGCCGATATAGACTTTATCTCTCAGCTTCGCTGCGTCCATATCAGCCCCTTACCAGTCGTGTTCCACCACAGCCGAGAGCGGGACCAGGTGCCGCACCGAGAAACTCACACATCTGGCGTCGCCAGAGATTAAAAAGCTTCATTCGGTCGTTGACTTCATTTTTGTTATGGAACCATACGGCGGCTTGGTCGGTGTCAAGGTTGTCGCTTGAGTCGATAACGGCCGTCTCAAGGGCGCTAATTTTGGTGAGATAGTTATCCAGAACGCTCTCTTCACTTGCACTAAGCGACGTCAAGCGCTGATAGAGAGACATGGTGACCATGCCAAACTTCACGTAAACCAAATCTTGATTGACCGTGATAGGCATCGTGGTTCCGCTAAGTTGATAACCCATGTACCGGCGAACGTCAGTCATTTGAGCGTCTGTTAATGCCATCTCATTCACCCTCAGTTGATGTTTCCGAGCCTTTAGCTTTGGTTTTCTTCTTCCCTGCTTCTTCAAATAGCGTGTGTTCTTCAGTCAGGTCAGACTTGTTGATCACCACGTATCCCAGCGGATTTGCATCCGTGGTTTCGGTGGTCACCTTTACGGTTTCGATAATCATTCTTAATCCTTAGGTAAGGGGGCGAATTTTGCCCCCTGTATCTTTGATTAACCCAGCAGCATTGCAATGTGGTTGGATTTGATAGCCTGGCAGCCCCATGCAAGGCGCACGTGGTAAACCAGCTGCATGTACTGACGGTACATGGCGATGTCAAACACGATGCCCGACACGGGGTCAGTTACCTGAATGACGTCTTCAGCCATATCCATCGCGCGACCATCTGGACCGATAGGCATTTGCGGTGAGCGGGTGATCAGCTGAATCGCACTTGAGCTGAATGACAGGTTAGGCGTTGCAGTTGCGCCCAAAGTCACTGCTGTAGCTGAAGCAGGGATTTCTTGCAGCAGACCGGGTGCAGCCAGAGTGATAACTCCAGGTGCAGAAATGCCGCCAGCAACAACATATTTGTTTGCATCGCCAGCAAAGGTCACTGTGCCACCAGCCAGAACAGTACCGGTACCGGTGATCAGGGTGATTGCTGTTGCGCCAACTGCGTAACCTGCGGTATCGGTGGTATAACTTGCACCGGTTCCTTTAGTTACTGCCGTCACAGCGTTAGAGTTGCGGATCATCTGACCTTCCAGAGAACCAATCACGCCTCGGCGCAGCAGGTCTTCTGTACCAGATTCATTCACTTTGAACAGGACGTTTTGTTTACCGCGCAGGTTGGCAATCGCGCTTGAACCAAGAACGAGGTTCAGGTCAGATTGTGGTGCGCCGTTATCATCCAGAATCTTACGAACCTGAGCGATATCAGACAGGTCGCCAGCAACACCGAATGGTGCAGTTCCTGCGGTACCGTAAGCACGTGATGCGCCCTGATATGCGGTGTTGAACAGATCGACTTCAATCTGGTTGGACAGCGTACGGAATGCCTGTGAGAACTGGTTCATCAGTAGTCCGCCGTAGGTACCAGCGTTATTCATACCGCGCTGTTCTTCACCATTCCAGCGGATCGGATAGTGCTTCGATTTGCTGATGGTCATGGTGACGTTGCCGATGGTCTGATCCCCGGTGTTTGGTGCTGTTACGCCTGGGGTGTTATCCGCCAGCGCCGCTTGTGGTGCGATTGGGATCATGATTGTTTCATCCAACGCAGCGCGGGCGGCACTTGAGTTGCGTGATACAGCCGGGATGAAGCCGATTTGCTCGCGAGAAACAATATCCAGCGCTTCGTAAATAGTCGGGATGAGACCCGTCAATGTGTTTGCCATGAGGCATATCTCCAGATTTGTTTAAATGAGTGAATTTTTCTTTGCGTCGAGCCATCCAGCCCATTCGCGAGCCCCATCCGGGGATATTTCCAAATAAAAAAAGCCAAGTTTTTAGGCTTGGCTTTGGCACTAGTTACGGCTGGTGTTAATCAACGAAGGTGACTTCGCCTTTTTGGGCTGACTTCGCCATCGCTAGTTGATCTGTTTGTGACATGCTATCGAACTGAGATCGGGTCACTGTGCGTTTACCGCCCTGCGAACCACCACCCTGAGCGCCGCTACCGGATGAGCCGCTACCTTTCAGGATGTGGTCTTTGTGGGGATAGGCATCCACGAGGATTTCCAGCGCTTCATCAAACCCTGCCAATTCGCCAGGTGATGAGCGGCTGTAGATTTTGTTACCAGCACTGTCTTTAGCGACAATCTTCCCTTCTTCCAGAGAAAATGCGCTGCCGAACTTGGCCTGTACGAGGTCAGCCGGAATTGCAAAACGCTCGCCGATGAGTTTTGAGCGGGTGAATGCGCCGCCGACTTTCTCACCGTGCAACTCTGCTTCCAGACGCTCAGATTTCTCAACGTATGGCTGATATTTCTGCTCTAAAGCTTTCGCGACTTCGGTTTTAACCTTTTCGATTTCACCGGCATCAACCAATTTTTTAGAGTCGAGGTTCTCAATAACTTTAAGCGCCTTGCGGGCGGCGTCAGGGTCTGCAATCCCATCAAAAGATTTCAGAGTGTTCTCTGCTGTTTCCGCACGTTCACGATGTGACTTTGCTTCGGCATTGAGTCGCCCAATTGTCGAGACGGTACCCACTGCATCGAAAGCCACTTCTTTGCCATCGTCATGCACGTATACAGGCTTGCCATCTTGAACAACTACATGGCCTTGTTCGTCGAGTTTCAGTTTCATACTGGTCATCCAACCTTATTTCGTGAGCCATCCGACTCGGTGCGCTGGTCTGCATCCGCAGGTTTCAGCAATAAAAAAGCCCACGCGTTATGCATGGGCTGGTATGGGGTAAAATACTTACGCGCTGAGCTGAGTCGTTCCCGGCTTAGGCGGTTGTGATTTGATTTTTTCCTGCTCATCTGTCCACTTCACATCAGGGCTAATCATCCCTCGGCGCTGGATTTCAGTGAACAGGGTTTCATTGGATAGCGTTCCGGCGACATTCATTTCCATCAGAATATCGGCTGAAGCTTCTGCAAGCGATGCTGCGCCGAAGTCTCGGAAGATAGATATGCTTCCGCCTTTGGCCTCTTTAATCCAGTCAGCGAGCAACTGGATGGCCTGATTAGCTGCATCTTGTAGGTCGCCAACAATGCGCTGCAATGCGCAGGTTCCAGACTCATCCTCAGCCATTGTTTGAGCTACTGTGATCCGCCCAGGCTTAACGACAAGGAGTTCCGCGCCGATTTGCCGCATCTTGTCTTCGAGGTCAAGAATGTAGAGACGACCTGACTCGATTGCCTTACCTGAGTGCTCTACATATTTGAGGTCGGCGCTATCTTTGTCAGAGATAACTGCGCTGGCCGCGCCAACGGTAATATCTTGGCCGCTGTCCATCCCTTTACCAAACAGAATCGGGACGCGGGCAACATGCAGAATGGTCTGCTGGTCGCTTTTCGTCTGCCAGTGCTCTACGTTCAGGTAAGCAAGCTCTGCCATTGGAGGGCGTGAGCGCATGAAGCCAATCTTCTCGCCGTAAATCGGCACGAAAGGTATTTTCTGAAGGCTGGTAGTGCCTTTTTCATGCAGTAGCCACTTTTTCTCGTGCGTAACCGGGTCTTCTTTCTCGCGGTATGTCCGCCACCGACCAATATCCAGCACCCTCACCTGCTCAATGATTTCTTCTTTGAACTCATCTTCTGGCGACGTCTCGGCCACCATTTCCACGAAACGCAGCTTGGTGATCGTCTCATAGCCATTAATGCGCTGTGACTGGAAATCAAGCAGGCACTCAGCGTCAATTTTCACAAAGTAAGGCCGGAGTCCAAGCGACTTTTCTTCTGCGATGGTTTTGACGCCTTCTGAATGTGGATAGTCAACCAGAATGCCTGCAATGCCGTAGCCGAGAGCCGCCTCGCAAACGTTAGCCAGGAAGCTATGCAGGTTAGTACCTTGCAGGTCGATGTCGTCGAACATCTTCTTAATTGATTCTGGAATGTCTTCGCCGAACGTAATCGGGCGAGAGAAAGGCTTGCCACTTAACACTTCAACCGTGCGAGGAAATGCCGGGAACAGCGTCGCCGTGTCTTTCCTGTTTTTGTAAAAGCCATCATCCTCATTCGGCCATTGCGGCAAATATGTCTTGCCTGCCTGCCGCATTGCTGGTGTGCCGCCGAGCAGGGCAGTAATCATCGGCCAGCACGTGGCGATGGCCTCGATTTTTGCTGACCTTTTACGAACGTCATCAGTCATTTTATTGTCCAATTAAGCAGAGAATGGGCGAACCGTAGTTTTGATTGGTTTCTTGTTGTTTTTGGCTGCTGCGAAGTAACGGAATGCATCAGCGCCGTGAGACGTGAAGTCATGGAGAGGCTTATCTTTCCAGCACCCGCGCTTGGCGTCCCACTCTTTCCTGTAACCTTCGAGGTGCGATACGCCTACTTCGCATTTAGCAGCATCGAAGACGCAGCGAGGTAAGATTTCACGCACTGACTCTATGCCGGTATCAACGCCGACTTTCGGAACGACAGTGAGTGTCATTGAGTAAGTCTGACCGTCAATCTCATAGCCTTCTTTGGCGAGTTGCTTACGCGACTTAGCGTCAGATCCGAATTCACGATTTTCTATATCGTGTGGTACCCAGTGCTGCGCATAGTTGTAGCCGCGGTCTTTCAGCACCTTCATGTAGTGCCTCAAGCCTTCACCGGAGTTTTCGTAGTAATCGATGATGTGGAACTCTTCACCCACCTCACGCACGAACCAGATGGCTGTAGAGTCACTCACGCCGATATCCCAGAACGTGTGAACGGGAAGGTGTGAGTTATCAGGCAGCGAGCCGATCCGCTTGTTGGTGTAGAGGAAGCGGAATTGCTGAGCGTAGTAAGCGCCCTCGACCGACTGCTGGAATGCTTCTGCAGGGATAGTTGGATATTCCCGCTTCATGTCATCGCCGAGCGTTTTCTCTTTGGCGTAGTACCAGGCTTTCTGGCGTTCATCCAAAACAACACCCTGCTTACCCAACATCTCATCGAAATAATCAGTCAGGCGGTCAGGAAGCGCTTCAACAGGGTCAATTGCATACAGCGGATTCTTCCACCAGGAGAAGAAGAAGAACTTCCAATCCAGCGGAGATAACGGCTTGCCTTGCAACTGAGCGTTTTCAGCCGTCTGGCAGTAATCGAAGAAGTAACCAGCGCGACCTTCAGCAGTGCTTTCTATGGTCGCAAAGCATCCGGTAGATACGGCCTCAAACGCGCCTGTGACAATCTCACGGGCTTTGTCTGGATACTTGGCGCATATCTTGCCGAACTCTGAAACGTGCAGGTAACGCAGCGTACCGCCACGAAATGACGTGCTGACGTAGAGTGACCCGCCCTTCTTGAATACCAACTCACCTGCAGAGTCATTGCTCGCAGGGTTAGCTGCTTTAATCTCGTCGGGTAATTTGTCGTATGCGTATTTCACCTTTTCACGGAACAGGCGTTTAGCGTCGTTCAACGTGTGGGCAATCAGGGCGCACTTTGCAGACTCAAACAGCGCAGCATCCAACTGAATGATACAAACCTCAGTCGTGAAGCCGAGCTGGCGAGCCTTAAGAATGATGTTGCGTGTGTGGATACCTTCGAAGTACTCGCGCTGCTCAGGTGTCATCCTAAAGCGAACCGGCTTGCCTTCTTTGTCCGTAATCCAATAGAGATTATTCAGTCGCCAGTCTTTGTCTGCCAGCAACTTGAGGTGCTCAGGTTTCATTACGCCCCCTGAGACAATGAATCCATCAGGTCAGAAAGTTTATCGACCACGTTGTCGCCGGTACTTCCGTCAATGTCATAGGCCTGACGCTCAAGCCCAATGAGGTTTTTCAGGGCATCACTGAGTGCTTTCACTGACTTCACGCGTTCTGGCATGCTGATGATTGACTGGTAAATCTCGTTTAGACGGTCACGGCCATTATCATCAGGGTCAAGCATCATCTCGCCCAACTTACGCAGAGCTTCGACATCAGCGCATTCAGCACCAAGCTCATCGAACAAAGCATTGGTAATGCTTCTGGCTCGTCTGATGTCTCCGCGATGCTCCATACGGACGCTAGCAATAACCTCGGCATTCGCCTCAATCAGTATCCGTTCGGATAACGCCTTTTCGGTGGATACCTGAGTGGATACCTCGCGTTTGGATACCAACGCATCGGCCTTTGCTTTTATCTTTGCCTTGAGGTCACGCTCCCACCCATCACGCTTTGCTCGCTTGTTGATAGCGCCGTGAGTGATGCCGTGCTGTGATGCTAATTCTCGGATGGACATCAAGCCAGCTCGGTACGCCGATTCGATGGCCTCCCAATCTGGTTTAGTCATTTGTTTACTCCAATAAAAAACCGCCCGTAGGCGGTTGAAATCAAGAAATCTTGTTTCGATGGTCTTGCAGGTAATCAGATATTGTACCTTCAAATCCTGGAAGCATTTCAGTTCTCACTATGGCCCTGTTGCCTACATCATACTTTTCGTTGTATTGCTGGCGGGTTAGGTCGAATTGGTCTACTTGAACCAATAGATTGGGTTGTGCTATCCCAGCCTGCTGCTCATCGATTACTTTCACATGGTATGTATCGTTATCAATTTTAATAACATCGTACCTGATTAATCGGCTATCTGTTTTGCTGTTAATGTAATTAGTTTCTACATTCCGATAAATCATGGTGACCTCCTTTTTTGTATGGAGAATACACGTTACCGCTAAGCTTAATATCAAGGAACATGAAATGTTTGTTTAATTGGGTTTCGCAGCATTCATCACGGCTCACGCAGTTAATGTGCCACTTACGGCTTACCCGTCAGCAAGATTGGATCACTCTCCTTTCGGGGATGAACAATCTGTTCCTTGTCGGAGGATTCGTCATTATCAAGCGCCCGGCTACAGACGCTTTGTAATGAAGAGCCGTTGTGAAAGTGGCTCTCACCTCTTCTTGTTCAGCCTTGCATCCTCCATGGCCAGCAACGCATCTAATAGAACTTCTGCGTTATTGACATTAGAAATGCCGCTAGCAATGCGACCACAATCTAAATCACGAAAACCATCCTTCAGATAGCGGCAGATGACTTCAAGTCGCTGCTTTTCGCTATTGGTCATTTCTTTTTAGGCTCCAGTTTCTTTGCCCACTCTTTCGCGATGCGAAGGCAATCGTCAAATAGCTTTCCCTTTCGGCTAGATGATGAGTGAGTATTGTACTGGTCGATTGCTTTGCTAGCCCCCATCGAAGCAACAGCAGGGTCGTAACCCTGCTTAACTAACTCAGCCCTTACGTTTTGATAAATGAAGTCCTGGTGGTTCATGCCATTTCTCCATCAGGGAAGTCGCCCATGTCATTTATCCTGAACTGGATGAGGTCACGTACCAGTTGCTCAGCTTTCTTGATGACCTTTTTCTCTTTCTTGCGACGGGTCATTAGAGCACTCCCCGTTTGACCATGTTCTTCGAATGAGTATTTCTCTGCACTGGCAACGCGATCTTGCATCTGCCTGATAGTCAGATCTGTCAATCCTGAGAAATCCAGAAGATTGATATCCTGACCACCTTCGAGCTGGGTCATATGGTCAAACACCTGAGCCTGTAGCTCGTAGCTGTAGCTCATGGCAATCAGGCAGGCTTCACGCTTTGGAAAGTGGAAACACGGATAAGTACGGCCTTTCTCATCAGTGTAATCTCCAGAAAATTTTGGAGATTGAGTTTCACTCAAAACTTTGGGCACTTTCAGCATCAAGCTGTCATGCCGAAGTTTGCGATACTTCTTGCAAGGGAACGAAAGCCCTTCGGCTTCCGCCTTCGATTGGCGCTCAGCATTGATATAATCAACCATTTCCATGCTGCTCATGGTTGGGGCTTCGCTCGAAGAAAATGCTGTCAATGATGTTTTCATTTCGCTGATACCTTTTGGTGATAGAGCCTGTTCTCCAGATGTAGGCAGCCCAAGAGCGGTCAGCGATAACCACTGCCCTATCTCAAGCTCTACCCCGAAAGGCTCTTGGTGTGTGCGCGGAGAATGCGCGGAATACTGCGGGCATAAAAAAAGGCCGCCGATTGGCGACCTCTTGATATTGGGTGAGCGTTTGTCAGATGAGCTTCTTAGCCAGCTCAACCAGATCGTCGAATACTGCATGGGACTGTGCACCGGCAGCAGCAACCAGCTCTTTCAGTTTCGCCAGTACCGCATCTGTTTCGGTAACTTCTGGTTCTTCTACTACGTCAGCTACCGGTTGAACATCTGCTGCTACTTCTGCTACTGGCTGTTCTACTGCTGCGTCTACTAATGGTTCGGACATGATGGTTTCCTTTGGTGTTGTAGTTTCGGCTGTTGCCGGTTTGATGTAGATGCTTTTCAGCCATGCGAGAAAACGCTTAA
>NZ_JAEMGT010000113.1:0-2701 GCF_017655185.1 Rahnella sp. ChDrAdgB13
GCTACAGGATCGAGAATGTGGTGATCTGATCCTGATTACGGCAAAAAGTTCGATTTATTCAACAAAGCCTGTTGATCGGTGTATTTCAATAATTCTTCGATGCTTACCAACCTGAATTCAATATCACTGTTTGCAATAACCTGTATCTCAGATTTCTCATGATACAAATCATACAACCCTACCATGTTCGGTGCTTTGATCGTCGATAACACCAGGGAATCTTTAATTCTGCGAATAATACATGTGCCCTGATATAATATCAGGCACATTTTTATATTATTTTGCTGCAATGTAAAACGTTGTCCCGCTCGCCCTTTTTTTACGGGACAAATCTCCTTGATGAAATTGAAAATATCTTCAACTTCTTGAGGATGTGAATTATGGTACAATGTTTTAGTATAATCATACATATATTCTACCCCGAGTTATGATGAGATACCCCATTTATATATCGCCTGCCTTTATCAGAAGTATCACGTTTAGAAAAATGACAAATATCTGGCCCCCATGGCTTATGGGATATCATTGGATTTAAAATAAATAATCACAGAGTAGTATCTTATGTTTTCTTAAAAATAAACAAACCCCGTTTAATTCACAGGCATTATGCTCTAACGACTTTCCTCCTTCAATAAATTCCCGTGCCAGTTATATACCTTACATCCAAAATTGGATCCTGAAATTAAATTTGCATTTTAGGTGCAGAATACACTTTTTATGGCGTCATCCCTGATGATGGACGGAAGACTGTCATTGTGTGACATGCGTGCTTCAGGTGCCGGTGCACACTGATAAGGAGTTGGAAAACAACAATAATTATGTTGCCATGACCTTCGGCAACGCGAATTAAACTATACTCATCATCTGCGTTGAGAGAAATGAGGAAATTCCTTTGGATAATCATAAAAATGCTGAAAAACCTGTTGAACACATTCAGGCAATTATAGATGCTCTTGAACCCGCATTTCCTTTGCTTAAAGCACGCAATGGTGACCGGTTTAATCTCAATATCAACGGTCAGAGAATGTGTTTTCTGCTTGCTGAAGGACAGTGTGGCCTTAACCGCGGGAGTGATGAGCTGACGTTTACTGACTTTAATGCGCCGGGGATCATGGGGCTAAGCGATTTCTGGCATGATGACAATTCACTGACAGTGCGTGCGATTGGCCCTATCAGGTACATTCTTGCACCTGTCGATGCTGTGCTGCATACGGTGGGCGAAAATAATCTGTGGGAAAGTACCACACGCTTTCTGATGTATATGGCTACGCGGTATCAGCAATATTTGCAGCAAAACACGTCCGTGCCGACTTACACCCTTGTTTGTAACTATCTCCGTGGCTTAATTGAGGAAGATTTTGAAGTACGCGCCGCCACAACCGCGGAAAGATATATTAAAGAGAGAACGAATTTGTCAAGAAGCGTGATTATGAAAATGTTAGCTCAGCTTAATAAAGGTGGCTACATTATTGTAAAAAGAGGTTTGCTGATAAAAATTAATCATCTCCCTGAAAAATTTTAACGTGAGCTCTTTTGAATTTATCAGGAACTGAGCTCACCAGCATGATGTGTTCGCTAAAAGTCCCTTCTGATATCTTTGCGGATAAGGCTGACCAGATAAAAGGGATGCTATAGTTTTTCGTTCTATAGCATCCATTGTGAAACATTAATTGTAGGTAAAACCCATCTGCACAATGCTACTGAATGTCCCGCTGGAAGTATTACCATTAACGCTGTATAGCCTGGCAACAAAATTGTAAACGACAGAATAGTACGGATAAAGACGCGAGAGCAGCAACAATAAGATTCTTTTTCATGATATATTCCTTTGTGATTAATTTTGCCAGTGACCAAATAGTTTGGCACTACCATGCAATATGGTATTCCCCGGCGTTTCCTAAATAACGGTTAGACTTTCTTAAATTACAGCAAGAAGACAGATATAAATGAATCCAACTATTGTTAACAGAAGCCAGCAAGTTTGCTCTCTACGTATTAACAGTTTTTTTCAACACTCTTACTTAACTGTTGGACGCATTATCCATAGGTATCCCCCGCCCATCAATCGTTTATTCGACTATAAATGAACCGATAGTACAAAATTGGATCGCGGTGTTTTTTTTACTCATTAACACCAATAGCAGGAAAAGTATTAAAGGTTTAATATACGCTTCTCTTAAACTGACACTTTATTAAAGTGAGGTGCTTAAAATGAATAAACTCGATTGGTTGTTAAAGCTCAGGCAATGCCAACGTATTGATACACTAGAAAAAATCATTGAGTATCACAAGTATAATGAAACCGGAGCTTCGCAGGATGAGGCTTTTTATTCTGCCGTTGACCACCGGTTAGCCGAACTGACTGTAGGGAGAAATTTCGATAAAGTCCCGGCCAGTGTATGGTCACTGGTAAAATGATCGCCACGCATTCGGAACTTCTGCGTAATATTATCTAATTTCTTTAATCTCAACATTACATAAAGGTCTCTTTTTAAAGAGGATCATACTATTTACAAAAGGCACACCTGATGAAACTTCTAAAGAATGAATACGAGTACAGAACGTGGTTTATAAACGAATACCTTTCTCTGGATAAGGAGTCCGACCCTGCTATTCTCTCTCCAGATGAAAGGCTTTGTTGAATAAATCGGATTTAGATAAAAGCTCCCCTCGTCGCCGACTTCCTCAGGTAATCCGTACA
>NZ_JAEMGT010000114.1:0-14451 GCF_017655185.1 Rahnella sp. ChDrAdgB13
AAAGCCGGTCAGCCGGGTTTGCCCCTTCTGAACGATAACCGGCTCAAACTCGCTGTTGCGGTCACGGGGCGTCTCAATGGCCAGCTCACCGTACTGCGAAGTGAGCGTCTTGGGGGAGAACCCGTTGCGGCTGTTGCCGGTGCCATGACCTTCGGTGGCACCGGCAACAGCCGAGGTGATGTTCCATCTCGGCACCGAGCGCCGCCTCGACGGTCATTTTAACGAACTGGTTGAGCACGTTGTTGAGGTCGGCCTCAGTTTTAATGTCTTTGGCCAATCTGACGTAACTGAGCCTGCTGCGGTGTATCGGGTAATCGATTCTTTTTCGCCATTGCCCATATCCTTTTTGTTTTAACACATTATCGGAGTATGGGCATTTACACAATTTTTTGTACAGGCTCCCCCACTTTTTTCCTTTGCTCCTGAGACATCTTTTTCACCCGTGGATTATTCGCCACTATGCGTTTAAAAAACGTAAACATCGTTGCCACTACAAACGCGCTTTGCTTGCAATGATAGGTAATAGGCAGCCTGTGTCAGCTCGTTCGACTGTGATATTTTTACGTTTCTTTTGGGCTTAGGCAGCGTCAAGATTTCAGACATTCTCACCAACTATGGGCGGCTAAAATATTGCCCATAATTTGCTTTTTGTGGTCGTTGGTCAAGTCTAAATCCATCATTAAAAAAGAGTTTTGAAATACCAGAAGCAACTTTAGGTGTTTCCCATAATAACTTGGGGTATTTCCCATACTTTCTTTAGCTGTTACCCATAGTATCTTTAGCTATCCCCCATACTTACTTGTGGTGTTTGCCATACAAATACCCTTCCAGCCCTGTCGCAGCAAGGCCTGCCAGCGTGCTAAAAGCTTTTAAAATCTCTTGAAACATATAAAACGTATTAAAAATATACCTGTGGATATGTTGATATCGCTGTATGGGAAATAGCTAAAGTTTGCAGAGGAGTGGCTGCCAGCTGTGTGTCCGACGCTTGTGAGGGTCTTTGTACAGCAACAGAGCGTGGAAAATGGAACACAGGCCAGCAGCCACCATTTTAGCAAAGGACAACAGCCTGAAGATCACGAGGATATTAAAAAAAGTTTTATAACTCATGTAAATCAATTGGTTGGGGAATGCCTAAAGTTTATTGAGCCTTTATAGCCACCTGGTAACCGTCTATGAAATCCTTTCATGCCTAAAATCGTAGTATTCAGTACTTTTGATTTATATTTTTATTAAATTAATAAAAAGATAAAATGTTTTATTATCAATTTAGTTTTATGATAAACTGATAATATCGTTAATTGGCACATGAGAATTCCTATGATTACAGTGATAGGTTCAAACAAAGGTGGAGCATCAAAAAGTACTACTGCTACAAATGTTGCGATTGCTTTGGCATTACGAGGTAAAGATGTATGCCTGCTAGATGCTGATCTTCAATCATCTGCGGCTAAGTGGCATGCCTCGCGTGAAGAGTCTGACTTGCAACCTCGTATAACTCTGATCCAAAAGTACGGAAATATTAGTCAGACTTTACGACAGCTCGATGAAAAATTTGATCATGTCATTGTCGATGTCGCTGGACGTAACAGTCGCGAACTAGCTAATGCAGGAGCTGTGGCTGATATCATCATTGCGCCACACCTTTGTTCGCAATTTGATTTGGATACCTTAGAGGAACTCGAAAGCCAGCTTGAAGCTTGGCAAGATCTTAATCCAGGATTAGTACTCTACATGTACCAAACGCGGGCCACAACGAACCCGGTGCTACGCGGTAAGGAACGCGCAGAATTCCTCACATATATAGAAGACTTTCCAACTCTATCGCCTCTTAATGCCATCAATTGCGAACGTAAAATATACAGAGATGTTGTCCCTCTGGGGAAATCAGTTTTGGAAGCCACTAACAACACTGCAATCGATGAAGTTAATCAATTAATTGAAGAGGTTTACGCTCAATGGCTCTGAAACCCCGCTCTACCAAAAAACCATCTGATGCTGAGGTCGCTGCTCTTGCCGACAAACTTACGGATAAACAGTATGGAGGCACACCACCTGATGCGAAGACTGAAAAACAGGTACAGCGCAGTCTCGCTCTTCCAAAGTCTCTCGACCAAGCAATTACTAGAGCATCTGCAGAAAACAAACTGAGTGGTACTGGCCCACAAAATACGAGCGCAGTTATCCGTGAAGCCTTAGAGCAATATCTTGACCGGCGTAGAAAAAATAATTTGATAGAATAACTTTTTATCCAAATGATAATTTATCAAAATATCAAAATATCAAAATATCAAATTGATGTTATATTCAAATTAAGTTATTGATTACATGCGATTAAATGACTAGTTTAGCGTATAGAGGCTGTTGGCAAATCAGACCATCTTGTTGTGTAAGAAGGGGAAAGCATATCCCTTTTCATCCTCCATCCTTTGTCTATGCCCTGGCCTGCGAACCACACTTTTCCCAACCCTGTTGCGTTGATCCCATCGATGACGCGCATTAGCGCGTCGCTGTTTGGTCGCGGCGGTGTCTCGTCAAACATGTCAATCTGGCCAGGCTTGCTGCAAAAGTCATTGAGCATGATACCCGCCTTTTGATACCGGTAGCCGTCACGCCAGATGTGATCCAAAGCCTTCATTGCCGCCGCCACAATATCCCGCGTGTCCTGCGTGGCCAGCATCAGCTGCTGCGTGGCGTTATTGCCGTACTGAGGTTCATTTGCGTAGGGACTGGTTCGCAAAAATACGCTGACGTGCCGGCAGTACTGGCGTTCCTGCCGAAGTTTTTCGGCGCCGCGTTCGGCATACTGGCAAACGGCTTGTTTCATGTCCTGCAGCTGCGTAATGCGTTCCCCAAAGCTACGGCTGCAGATGATCTGCTGTTTGGCGGGCAGGGAGTCTAACGAGATGCAAGCAGTGCCGTTAAGCTCCCGGATAGTACGCTCGATGACGACGCCAAACGTCTTTTTCATGAGTTGCAGGTTTGCGTCCGCCAGCTGCAGCACCGTTTTGATGCCCATCGTGTGCAGTTTCTCATTTAGACGTCTACCTATTCCCCAGGTTTCCCCGACGGGCAGTAACCCCATCAGCTTTCTCTGCCGGTCTCTGTTGCTTAAATCCACTACGCCACCTGTCGCCGGCCACGTTTTCGCGGCGTGATTTGCCAGCTTGGCAAGCGTGTAACTTTGCGCAATGCCGATCCCACAGGTCAGCCCCGTTTGCTGTAGAACCGTTGTCCGGACGCGCTGGCCAAAGGCAAGGTATGACTCACAGGCATCGATGCCTGTTATCGTCATGAAGGCTTCATCAATACTGTACGGGGTCAGCGTCGGGGCCATTGATTCTAAAATTGTCATAATTCTGGCACTGGCGTCGCCGTAAAGTGCGTAGTTCGAACTGAAACAGGCCACCTGGTGGCGTCTGATGATATCTCTGGCCTGGAAGTCGGGGGCAAATCTCTTGATGCCGAGTTTTTTGGCTTCTTTATTGAGAGCCACAATCGCGCCATCATTGTTACTCAGGACGATCACAGGTTTCCCTTTCAGATCAGGCCTGAACAGCTGCTCACAGCTGGCATACATCGAATTGACGTCACAAAGGAGGTACATGGTGCGTCACCGGAATGTGTGCAGGGCGTGAATGACAACGCCGAATATTTCCAGGTTATCAGGATCTATGAATATAGGCGCATAAGCCGGATTCATTGGCTGCAGGCAGAGTGCCGGAAAAGTGCACAGTTTTTTGACTGTAAACTCACCGTTGACGGCGGCGACAACGATATCGCCATGTGCTGGCGTTATAGCCTTATCAACAACCAGCAGGTCACCCGAGAGTATCCCTGACTCGATCATCGATTCGCCTTCCGCGCGAACAAAATAGGTGGCTGATGGGTGGCGTATGCAGAGTTCGTTCAAGTCCAATGATTTCTCCACATAATCAGTAGCAGGGCTGGGGAATCCGGCCGGACATTGTTCTATGAAGAGTGGCAGAAAAATCTTTTCTGGATCAGCAGCGGGTGTGATGCGCAATATAAGGAACTTCTTTTAATAATGCTGTATATAATTGGGTCTTCCCCTGTTGTGGTGGCTAAGGGCATTATGATGGCAGTCTTGATTTTCTGAGGAGTCTGCCATGGACGAAAAGTCCCTCTATGCCCATATCCTTAACCTGTCCGCACCGTGGCAGGTACAATCCCTTTCTCTTGATGAAAAATCGGGGTCAGTGACTGTGATTGTCAGCATTGCCGAGCACACACAACTGGCCTGTCCAACCTCCGGTAAATCCTGCTCCATACATGACCACCGGCGTCGTAAATGGCGTCACCTCGATACCTGTCAGTTCACCACGCTGGTTGAGGCTGATGTCCCCCGCGTTGACTGCCCCGAGCACGGTTGCCAGACACTGCCGGTTACCTGGGCGGGGCCGGGCAGCCGCTACACTTTGTTGTTCGAAGCCTTTGTTCTTTCATGGCTGAAAGTTAGCACCGTGGATGCTGTCAGAAAGCAGCTCAAGCTCAGTTGGAATGCCGTGGACGGCATCATGATGCGCGCAGTCAAACGAGGCTTGGCCCGGATAAAACAACCCTTATCGGCCCGTCACCTCTGCGTGGATGAGGTCGGGTTCAAAAAAGGACACCAGTACGTCACCGTTATCTCTGACAGGCAGGGACGGGCTTTGCAACTGACCGACGATCGCGGTGTAGAAAGCCTTGCCAGTTATCTGCGCAGCCTGAGAGATCACCAGCTTGATGAGATAAAAACGCTGTCTATGGACATGAACATGGCCTATATCAGCGCAGCCCGCATCCATCTTCCCAATGCCGTCGATAAAATCGCTTTCGATCACTTCCATGTGGCAAAAATGTTGTGCGCCGTCGTTGATAAAATCCGTCAGGCTGAGATGAAACAGATCCCGTCGTCAGACAGGAAAGACGCCCACCGCTCACGCTACCTGTGGTTTTACAGCAAACAAAATCGCCTCGGACGCCGGGCTGAGAGGTTAGAAGTTGCCCGGCTGGTGTTACCCCAAACGAGCCAGTGCTGGGTAATGAAAGAGCTTGCCCGCGATCTGTGGCACCGCCGCTATGACGAACATAGCCGTAAACTGTGGCAGGAATGGATGGCGATGGCTAAAGACACCGGCATACCGCTCATGGCCAGTATTGCCCGCATGGTGGCAAAGCGCCTTTACGGTATCCTGAATGCAATGAAAAACCGGGTATCAAATGGGAATGTGGAGTCCCTGAACAGCAAAATACGGCTGCTCAGGATCAAGTCACGGGGCTTCAGGAACAAAGAACGTTTCAAGCTGGGCGTAATGTTCCACTATGGGAAACTAAATATGAATTTTTGAGCAATCATTTAAGGGAGTTATAAAATTTTTTCTGCTGGTGATGTTGTATTCGCTCGTCATTCTCCTTTTCTTTTTCCTTTTGCCACATATTGCTGCATCCCGGATCGCTAGGGGTAAGACAATATTGAGTTTTAGCAACTTGAGACTCACTTTTCTCCCAAGATAATTTTGGTGTTACCTCTGGTGACAGTGAATAGTCTTTCTTATCAGTGCCATACATCATATTTGGTGAGGCCGCTGCTGCAACACCATGAAGTAGTAAGACAAATGGGGCATATGCATATTTTTTTAAGCATGACATGAACGTTATTCCTTTAAACGTAAATACGTTTGACATTCATATAGAAGTCCAAGTTCCAGCCAAAAGAATAAGTAAAGTAAAAATGAAGAACTGTCGATTGAGCCACCACAACAGGGGAAGACCCATATAATTACAGTATTATTGTTGTGAAAATTCCGACTTGCAAGACCCGGTTGCGGGCTTTTGACCAGCCCTCTGTTTTTACGCTGAAAATATATCCGGTGCCCGCCCAGTTATGGGGAATGGTTGTCGGTCAATCAATTTCTCAATATGGGTTTTTATAATTACGCATTTTGCGTAGTTTATTTGATGTGGTGGATTGTGTGAGGTATTATAAATACTCATATTGAGTATTTATAAGGGTACAGCATGAAAAAGATAGGATGTGACGACGGTTCCACGAATGTAAAACTGGCCTGGCGTGATGGGGATGAAATTTGTACCTCTGTCTCGCCGAATTCCTTTAAAGCGGGGTGGAAGGTCGCCGGGATCGGCAGCAGTGAAACGTACAACTATGAAATTGACGGGCTGAAGTACTCGTTTGACAGCGTCAGCCAGCAGGCGATCAGTACCACCAACATTGAATATCAGTATGGCGACACCAATTTGCTGGCCGTACATCATGCGCTTCTCACCTGTGGCCTGCCGCCACAGCCGGTCAGCCTGACGGTCACCTTACCTATCAGTGAGTTCTATACCAGCGACTGTCAGCACAATGAGGTCAACATACAGCGTAAAATTGACAACTTGCTGCGTCCGGTGACGCTCAATAAGCGCGAAACCTTCACCATTGCGCACGTTGACGTCATGCCGGAATCATTGCCAGCGGTGATATCGCCCCTCGAGCGTGCCGGTGTCGGACCGCTGGAAACCTCGCTGGTGATTGATCTGGGGGGAACGACGCTCGATGCCGGTGTTCTTGTAGGACAGTTTGAAGATGTCAGTGCCATTCAGGGTAATTCTACGATCGGCGTATCGATGGTGACACAGGCCACACTTACGGCACTGCGTATGGCCAACAGCGACACCAGCGCCTTCGTCGCTGACCAGCTGATACAGCGACGGCATGACCGAGAGTTTGCCGCCACGGTTGTCAACGATGAGTCAAAAGTGGACTATGTGCTGGACATGATAAGTTCGTCCATCGAGCGACTCGGTGAACGGGTGGTCAATGAGCTGTCCGCGTACCGCCAGGTGAACCGGGTTTGGCTGGTGGGTGGCGGGGCGTCGCTGATTGAAGCTGCTGTGCGCCGAGCCTGGAAACTGGCTCCTGATCGCATTGTCC
Source organism: Rahnella sp. ChDrAdgB13 (assembly GCF_017655185.1). NCBI lineage: Bacteria > Pseudomonadati > Pseudomonadota > Gammaproteobacteria > Enterobacterales > Yersiniaceae > Rahnella > Rahnella sp. ChDrAdgB13. The sequence continues at coordinate 6,938 of NZ_JAEMGT010000114.1, forward strand.
TGGTTGAAGCCCCCCAGACGGCGCTGGTTCGAGAACTTGTCTTACTTTAATTCCAAGGAGCGCTATCCGTGACCGACACACGCAAGAAACTGACCGTCTATTTGCACCCTGAAGACGATAATCAGGATGCCAGGGCGATGGAGATCATCGAGTCAGTTCCCCTGCGCACACGGGGCGATTTCTTCCGGGCGGCGATCGTGGGCGGCAGCGCGTTATACCAGTTGGATAAGCGCCTGCCTTATCTGCTGTCCATGTTGTTCGATGGCCAGCTGACCGCCGACCAGCTGGTGGGCATTATTCAGCAGACGACGGGATGGCAGCCCACGACGGCCAGCATTCAGGACGTCATTGCCGCCTGCGCTGGTCAGGTGCCAACTCCCTCCGTGCTTCCGGAGTCCACCGGCAGTACGGGAGGGGAAGGGCAGGCCCGCACCAATTTCAAACGCATGCTGAAAAAAGACTAAGTCCTCCGGCGTGCCGGAGATGTCAGAGGAAGAACCATGTCATTTATGTTGTTATGCAAAGGGATCATCGGGCTGGAGACGCTGACGGGCAGGGCGCGAAAAAGTGCGGCAGAGTGGTGTTTTCTCATCAGTTGCCTGTTTATCGTGCCGCTGCTGATATTCGACGGATTCAGTGTGCCCGTGAAAATACTCCTGCAGCTGTGCTGGGCCATCGTGGTGGTACGTGCGGCGTTTCTGGCCTCTGAAACCTGGAAGAAAAACCGGAAATCGTAGGGCGTATCGATCACCGTAATCCGCCGGCCCCTGTGCCGGTTTTTTTTATGGCCACCTCAGTCTGGGTGTGTCCGGTTTTCACATCAGCCGCTGACGATATGACGCTTCCTCGTTACGGCTGTTCGTTCCTCGCGGTGCTGCGGTACGCCTCAGCCGTGCCTGCGGCGAGCGTTGCGGGTTTTAACAGGTCGGTCTTTTTCTAACCGTTTTCGACATTCTAAGACTCAACCCCGGTCGTGCTGGACGGCACCGGGATACGGACGCATGATGAGGACGTATTTTAACCGTTCCGGAGGCATTAAATGGTCATCAATCCCGGCTTCCCCAAAGAATGTATTTTCTTTTCTGACGTCAAAGATGCGGTCGCTTACGCGGCGACCGGGATTGTCCTGACGGGTTATGAAATCTGTCACGATACCCTGCTTGAATGCCTGGCCGACCGTCAGGCTTACGCGAAAATCATTGAAGACAGCTATACGGCCGGCGTGATGCAGCAGGCGATCGACCTGCTTGAAGAGCATCGTGGCCACTGCTGATCTACCTGCTACGAACATAATGTCATCCCCATTATTAATCGTCTGATCTCCGGTCCGGTGCAGCCCGTGTCCTGCCGCCATTCCATTCTGCTACCGCGACGTTCGTCGCAAACTCTTCCCATTTTCAGAAAGCATCCGGTTATCCACAGTTTCACTGAGTAACTTTGGTATTCGCGGGGGATAAGTCAGCGGACCGTCCTGCGCTGCCCCTGTGCGAGGCTCCTGCCGCCCAAGGGTGTCGCGTTGCTCCACATTCATGGCACCTCGCGGTGCTGCTGCGTTTCAGCGCATCCCGCGTTATCCCTATTTCCTCAAATGTGCAAACACCAAAGCCGTGCCCGCACTGTAGCCGGGCCGCTGCGCCCGGAAGGGTGCGTAAACCTGACTGCTTGTATGTTTAAAGTGAAATCAGGATGCAGGTATACTCATCTCGTGCTCCGCCTGATGCTGCAGCACGTCCGCTATCCAGGGACATCAAGCCCGAGGGTGAGCATTATTGCGCAGCGTCAGTTTCAGTATTAACCCGAACAATTGCCAGGGCTGAACGTTAAGCCCGTATCTACAAGGCTGGGAGAACTGGAAAATGAAACAAACGACAACAGTTGGAATTGATGTATCGAAAGGTACTTTTGATGTTCATATCGACACGACATGTCAGTTTCTTCATTTGGAAAACACAACTGAAGGGATCCTGTTATTGCTGGATGAGTTACGGGAACTGTCAGTTTCACTTGTTGTTATGGAAGCGACAAGTAAGTACCACTATCTTTTGACATCCATGCTTAGCGGCGCTGGTTTACCTGTTGCTGTTGTTAATCCCCGCCAAATAAAGAATTTTGCAAGAGCTATGGGGAAGGTAGCGAAAAGTGATCCCATTGATGCCAAAACTATCTGTGAATTTGGAAAGCGTATGAGGCCGGATGTTCGACAACTTCAGGATCGTGATTCGCAGGAGTTATCGTTAATCTTGACTCGCAGGCGACAACTGGTTCAGGCCAGGACAATGGAGATGGCCCGCTATCAGGAGAAGCCCACTCCTTATATTGAGCAGGGAATAACAAAACATATTGCTTGGCTGAGTACTGAAATTAGTGAGCTAGAGGATGAACTTAGAATTAGAATTAAAGAGTCTAATTCACTGACAGAGAGAAGAAAATTACTCGAAACAGTAAAAGGCATCGGCCCGGTTACACAGGCTGCGCTTCTGATACAGCTTCCAGAGTTGGGACGTCTAAATCGACGACAAATTTCTGCGCTGATTGGAGTATGCCCCTATGATCGTGATAGTGGATCAATGAGGGGGAAGAGAGCTATCTGGGGAGGTCGCTCGGGCGTGAGGGCAACGCTTTATATGGCAATGCTTTCAGCGGTGCGTTACAACCCGCAGATCCGGTCGTTCTACATAAATCTGGTTTCACGTGGTAAACCTAAAAAAGTTGCGTTAACTGCCTGTATCAGAAAATTTATCACTATTCTCAATGCAATGTTTCGTGATGAGGCGCAGTGGCGAAGTGAATGAATCTAACGGGCGGTAAAAGTCTCCCGCTAAATAGATAAATGAAGCGAACAACTTTGGATTAGTTGTTAGAGGGGCTTACGCTCAGTCGAAAGAAAATTCATGTTAAGGTGATTTTTTGTACCACTGAAGCTTAACCACGTTGACAGGCATCCTTGAGCGAAAAGCGGGCGTTCGCCATTGCACCCACGGTTTATAGCGCATATTAATCGATGGTGAAGGGGGCAGTTTAGATTTCGATAAATTTTTTGTACGTTTAGCGCATAATTTAACCATGTCAATCCGTATGTGATTGATAAATTGCTAGTGGCTATCGCTTTTAATTATCATCTTGGCATTATCGCATTTAGGTTATTTGATTAGATAAAATACACGGGAAACATCGTATAGCGTGGGAGCCCCCCTATTGGCAGAGGTAGGGCTGTTCAAAAAAATAGGCTTGCCATACAATAATTCTCGAAATCTAAACTGACCCCAATCTGGAGATTCATATGATGACTCATTCATGTGAACCATGAGATTTCATTTTATGTAATAGATGGAGAAATCTTGGGTTATGATCTCGAAAAATAGGATTGTTTTCCTTGGAGTTTTTAAAGACACCTTAAAAAATTAAGGTGTCTTTACACTGATAATCTCATTTTTTTTTGAAAAATTCGGAAAACACGAATTTCGCAAGTACATTAGCGGCCCAAAATGCACAACCAACAAATACAATCATAATGACCAAGACTGACAAATTTTTAGGAGCTGCATAGGTATAAGTAAAACCTACTCCAGCTCCAGACAGCATCGATGCAGCCAAGAAAAATCCGATGCATATAAATAGCGTGCGAATTAATATAAACATAGGGATCCGTTAATTGAAGAGCAACTATCAATTATTTTTTTAAAACTACCAAGTACATCCACCTGAACCATTTTTACCGGTGCAACTACCAACCGCACCTGTACTCTTGTTCCCACCTGCACCCATGCCAACATTCCCGCCCTTGGCGTCAAAGCATCCGCCAAGCACTGCCCCAGTAGCAACACCTGCGAGACCGCCAAGCATACCAATCCCCACAGCATCTACACATGTTGAATTTGTATGGGTGGCATAATAATTTCCAGAACTGCTAATATTCGAATTTTTGGAACCACTGGAATTTGCTTTATTACCACCACTCAAACTAGAAGTATCATTACCACTACCGCTTCCAGAAATTCCATTCAAATACTGCGAATCAATAATTTTCATAAACAACTCCTTTGTTAATAGAAATTAAAATATTAAACATAAATTCAATTTTTTATGTGATACAAATCACAATTATTAATCAAAAAGATAATGTTTTATTTAGCGTATTTATTGATTTACAATCCTCAAAAAAAACAGATAAAACCAATTCGTTGTGTGCTGCGCGCTATCAAACTAGGAAAACCTGTCTAATTGATTAGGATTTTTCTTTGTTTTGCGGTATCAATTATCGTTATTACAACGTGTCATTATGTTTAATCTCAGTATTCTTACATTTCGTTGCAACTTAGTCCGGTTAGTTGAAAGTTATGATTAAAATTCTAATAGTAGAAAGCTGATTTCAATCTTAGGAAATCGAACATAGGATTTTTCTTGTCCCAACAAACTATCAACAGCCAGTGATACTTGATTTAGTGACCAGCTACATTTTTTGAATGTTAAAGGAGTGCCATAGTGTTTCGCCAGGAAGCGATTAATTATCAGAAAACGAAATGGCGTGGCCGCGCGCTTCTCCTTCCAGGTATTCCTTTTTGGGTGATCGCTGGATTGTGCCTTTTTTTTATTTCAGCCTTCCTGACCTTTGTCATCACCGTAAACTACACCCGAAGAGTCAACGTGACTGGCGAAATCAGCACCTATCCACGAGTAGCGAACGTCTATTCAGGGGTTCAGGGCGTAGTTATTAAAGTATTTGTTACTGAAGGACAGGTAATTAAGACTGGTACTCCCATTTATAAGATAGATGTAAGCAAAAGCACCCAAAGTGGCGTGGTCAGTGATAACCAGCGCCGGGACATAGATAATCAGCTTGAGCGCGTTGCACAAATTATCAACCGCCTGGATGGCAGCAAAAAAACCACTATCGACATGCTGGAGAAGCAAAAAGCACAGTATATCTCTGCTTTTCAGCGCTCCACCGGCATACTGCAACGCGCTGAGGAAGGGCTCCGTATTATGAAAGACAATATGGAGAATTATCGGCAATATCAGAAGAAAGGGCTTATCAATAAAGATCAACTAACCAATCAGGTGGCACTATATTACCAGCAGCAAAATAATCTGCTGAGCCTCACCGGGCAGAACGAACAAAACTCCCTCCAGATAACGACTCTGGAAAGTCAAATTCACACCCAAGCCTCCGATTTCGATAACCAGATTTATCAGATGGAACTGCAGCGCTACGAGTTGCAAAAAGAATTGCTGAATATCGATGCAGGCGGGGCGATTATCGTTCGTGCATTAGTCGACGGCCGCGTCGATTCGCTTAGCGTTACGGTCGGGCAAATGGTGAACGTCGGCGACAGTTTGCTGCAGGTAATCCCTCCCAGTATTGATCATTACTCTCTGATACTTTGGATACCCAATGACGCTATTCCTTATATTACAACGGGTGACAAGGTGAATATACGCTATGAAGCCTTCCCCGCGCAGAAATTTGGACAGTTTGCCGGCACGGTGTCCGTTATTTCCAAAGCGCCTGCGTCACCACAGGAAATGTTGACCTATCAGGGAGCACCCAAAGCCGCGCTTACGACTGCTGTACCTTACTATAAAGTGATCGTGAAACCTGAAAAACAAGCAATTATGTATAACGGCAAGCGCCTGAGCTTAGAAAACGGTATGAAAGCAGAGAGCACCCTATTTTTGGAAAAAAGGAAAATTTATCAGTGGATGTTATCACCGTTTTACGACATGAAACACAGCGCGTCGGGACCGGTCAATGAGTAAACCTCAATTCAAAAAACTGCTTAATCAACTCGACATGCGGTTGCGGCAAAGAGTTCCGCTTGTTCATCAAACTGAATCCTCAGAGTGTGGCCTCGCATGTCTTGCGATGATTTGTGGCCGCTATGGCAAGAACGTCGATTTGATTGCACTGCGCCAACAATTCAACCTCTCTGCACGTGGCACTACGTTGGCGGGTTTGACCGGTATTGCCGAACAACTCGGGTTGTCCTCACGACCCTTGTCACTGGATATCGAGGAACTCGGTGCGCTAAAAATGCCGTGTGTACTGCACTGGGAATTTAACCATTTTGTGGTTCTAGTAAGCGTCAGACGTAACCGTGTGGTCATACATGACCCAGCACGGGGCCGCAGGATCATCAACATGCCGGAGCTCTCGCGCAGCTTCACTGGTGTGGCACTCGAGGCCTGGCCAGGTGCGGAATTCGAAGCGAATACGATGCGAAGTCGACTCAGTTTTCGCACGCTAATAGGTAGTGTGCATGGTCTTAAAGGAACGCTTGGAAAGATTTTTTGTCTATCACTGGTCATTGAAACCATCAACCTTGTTATGCCCATTGGTACCCAACTGGTGATGGATCACGCGATTCCTGCTGGGGATCGCGGGCTGCTGACCTTAATCTGTGCGGGGTTGTTGTTCTTTATTCTTCTACGGGCGGCAGTCAGCATGGTGCGCGCTTGGTCCGCATTAGTCATGACTACACTCATTAACGTCCAGTGGCAATCCGGGTTGTTCAACCATCTGTTGCGACTACCCTTGGGGTATTTTGAACGGCGCAAACTGGGAGACATCCAGTCTCGCTTCGGATCGCTTGATACTTTGCACACTACCTTCACCACCAGTATCGTTGGCGCTATCATGGACATGATCATGGTCATTGGCGTGCTCGTGATGATGATTTTGTACGGGGAGGGGTTAACCTGGATTGTTATGGCCTTCACAACCCTTTACGTATTACTTCGCCTGCTGACCTACGGTTATTACCGTCAACTGTCAGAGGAGTCATTAGTAAGATCTGCACGTGCCAGTTCCTATTTCATGGAAACCCTATATGGCATAGCGACTGTTAAAATGCAGTCAATAGCTGAAAGACGCTGTACCCGCTGGCTCAACCTCGAAATCGATACCATCAATACCGGGATCCGTGTGACTAAAATGGACATGCTGTTTGGTGGCATCAACACTTTTGTCTCCGCATGTGATCAGGTGGTAATCCTGTGGTTGGGTACAAACTTGGTAATAGACAACCAGATGACTATCGGAATGTTCGTTGCGTTCGGCGCTTTTCGAGGGCAGTTCTCCGACCGAATTGGATCATTAACCAATTTCTTGCTGCAGTTACGCATGATGAGTCTTCACAATGAGCGTATTGCCGATATTGCCCTGCATCCACGTGAAAACCGCAAACCAGAGATCCCTTACGAGGCTTGTTTAAAGCCGATTTCGCTAGCAACCCATGCACTTAGCTATCGGTATGATAGCCAGTCTTCGCCCATTTTCAATGGGTTGGATATCACCATCGCACCAGGAGAAAGTGTGGCTATTGTGGGGCCTTCTGGATCAGGTAAAACAACATTGATGAAAGTACTATGTGGACTATTTTACCCTGATGAAGGCAGGATTGAGGTGAACGGTATTGATATTCAGCAGTTGGGTATTAATAACTATCGAGACTGTACTGAAAATTGTGTAAATGCCCATACTCCGATAACGTGTTAAATCAAAAAGGATATGGGCA
>NZ_JAEMGT010000014.1:0-57364 GCF_017655185.1 Rahnella sp. ChDrAdgB13
AAAAAGTGGTCATTGATTGCTAATTCATTACTCCGCTGTCGTGGTGTGGGATGCGTTCATCTCATTCCCGTTAATAAAATTTAAACATCAGCGGCGCTGGCCCTGCGCAAAACGGCGCTCAAGACGGCTTTGCAGCAGTTCTAAAACAATCGACATAATCCAGTATATCGCAGCCGCGGTCGCCAGCATTTCCATATAACGATAGGTGCTTCGCCCGTAGGATTGCGCGAGAAAATTCAGCTCCCACAGCCCCATCAGCGAGACCAGCGAAGAGTCTTTCAGCATGGAAATAAACATCGAGCCGGCGGGCGGAATAATAATGCGCAGCGCCTGAGGTGCGGTGACGTGAACCGCCACCGTCCAGCGCGAAACGCCCAGCGCCAGCGCGGCTTCCTGCTGGCCGCGCGGCACGGAAAGCACGCCGCTGCGGATAGTTTCAGCCAGATACGCGCCATAGTTCATCGACAGCGCAATGATGCCGGAGCTGAGCGCACCGAGCACAATCCCGACCTGCGGCAGCGCCAGATAAATAATTAATACCTGAACCAGCAGCGGCGTACCGCGAAACAACGAGGCATAAAACGTTGCGCAGCCAAACGCCAGCGCGTTTTTGGACATCCGCCCGAGTGCAGTAATCAGGCCAATCAGCAGGCAGAAAAACATCGAGCAGGCGGTGATCATAATGGTCAGCGCGGCGCCCTGAATAAAACCGTCCGGCGACAGACGCAGGCCGAGCAGAAAAGGCAATTTCTGGCTGATCAGGCTCCAGTCCAGCCCCATTTTACTGAAGGTGCCGAGCAGCAGGCTGAGCAGAATCAGCCACGTCAGCCCGGTTTTAAATTTAAACGCGTGCGCGTGGTGCCAGCGTTCCGGCGTTTCCACCTTCGGCTGGCTGTCCGGGATTTGTGGCATCACGGTACCTCGTGCGTAATATCTTCACCCAGCCAGTGCTGGGAAATTTTGGCCAGCGTGCCGTCGTCGCGCAGCGATTTGATGGTGTCTGCGACTTTTTTATCCCACTCTGCGTCGCCTTTGTCCGTCGCCACCCAGTTCGGTTCGGCGTACAGCTCGGTGACAATTTTGAACACCGGTGCGCGTTTGATGCGGGCATTGGCGGTGGCTAAATCAGACACCACGCCGTCGAGTCGCACGCCCGGCCCCAACGCCAGATTCTGGAACGCGACTTCTTCGTCACTCGGGATAACCTGCACGTTATCGAACGGGAAGTTCAGCGGTTTTGCGCCCGGAATCACCAGCGCTTTTTGCAGGTACGTTTCATAGGTTGAACCGATGCCGACACCGATTTTCTTATTGCTCAGATCCGCAGCGGATTTAATGCGGTCATCTTTCTTATTCACCACCAAAACCGCCGGAGAGTTGTAGTACGGCGTCGGGAAATCCAGCACTTTGGCGCGTTCGGTGTTTGGCGTCATCGAGCAGATACAGGTATCCCAGCGCCCCTGCCATTTACCGCCGACAATCGTTTCCCAGCCCGGCGCAATAATTTCCAGCTTCACGCCCATGCGCTGTGCCACGGCTTTGGCGACATCCACGTCAAAACCCGCCAGCTGATTATTGTCATCAATAAAGCCGAAAGGCGGATAGTCATTAACGATGGCATTGCGCAAAACGCCGGTTTTGGTCACGCGATCCAGCGTCGACCCGGCAAAAGTGGTGGCAGAAAACAGCGTGGTGGCCAGCAGGGTCAGGGCAACGAACGAAGTGCGCATAAGCAAAGTTTCCTTAAACGTAACCAAATTAGGAGAATATTGTGAAAACCTACACTAAGTTTTAGACGTATAGAAGTCCAAAATGCGCCTTTTTTGACTTACAGTGAACTCTGCCGAAAATCCCCCGAAATACAGCGTATTACTTCAATCGTTAAGTCAGTAATTAGCTTAGCAATCCCGCGCCGACGTTAATGGAAAACCCGAGAATGGCCAGATTGAAGACGAATGAAATCACCGACTGCAACAGCGCAATCTGCCGCATATCGGTGGTGCCGGTTGCCACGTCGGCGGTTTGCGACGCCACGGCAATGGTGAAAGAGAAATAGAGAAAATCCCAGTAACCGGGTTCGTCGGGTTTTTCAGGGAAAATCATTGGCGTGCAGTCTTTGCTGCGCCGCAGATAGTGATGATGGGCGTAATGCATGGCGAACGACGTGGGCAGCAGCGCCCAGGAAGCAATCAGCGTGGTGGCGGTCAGCAGAATGTGCAGCGCCCGAGCGGTGCCGGTCAGATCTTTCAGTGACCCCAGTTCCATCAGGATCGCCAGAATGCTCACCAGACAGGTCAGCGTCACCAGCGTCAGCACGATGCTGGCACTTTCATCCTGCGTTTTGGCGATGTGCGGAATGTCTTTCGGCTCGGTGCGCAACATCCGCAGCCACAGGAAAAACAGGTACAGCCATGCCAGCACATTCCAGCCAATCATCAGGCGCTGCAACGTCCCCAGATGTGCGGGAAGAGCAAAAAAACAAATCAGTCCGGCAATGATAGAAATCACCAGCCGGGAACGGGCGTGGAGGTAGTGACGAAGGGAAAGACTCATGATGTTAGGCGCTTAGCGAAAAAGGGATGGATACGTTAAGGGTAGACGCAGATGGCAGGCTTGTATTGGTGGCGGTTTTCACTTCCTGGCGTCTGCGCAATTTCTTCCAATACCCGGTTTCGCGGGAGTGATTTAGTAGGTTGTCTCTATTGCGCTTAAGGGTTTGAAATCATGTTTACAACCTCATTTTGGCCAGCCGCGGCGGCATATCAGGTTTCAATGATGGATCTGGATGCCCCGGAAAATTTAAGTCCTAAAGCTCTGCAAACTATTCACTACTGCCTGCGTCTCACGGAAGCCATTAATCAGCTGGAAGCCGCCTGCGAAAGCCGTTTGCTGGATGCGCTGCGCGAGGAAATGTCGATCCAGTGTTTCCGTCTTGCGCCGATGTTTGATGACCCTGATACCCGCCGCGGGCTGTTTTTGCGCGCGGAAGTACTGGCGGACGACAGCTGCGGGAAAACCGTGCTGCCGCAAATCGCCGGGCTGAATGAACAGCAGCTGGTGCTGGGCATCGGCAATACCTCGACGTGGGTTGGAAAATCCAAACAGAGTTTTTATTCGTCGTGGTTTGGCGAACCCGCGCCGATGTTGCAGGAAATCTCCGACGTGATGGACGATTTATTCCCGGAAAGTTTGCTGTATCTGCAAAAGGAAATTGCCGGTGATTTACTGGCGATGCCGGGCTGTGCGTACAAAATTATCAACCTGTTTGGCATTGCCGGTGAAGCCAATACCTATCCGAAACATTTCGCCTATTTCTTCCCGGAGGATGAAGGGCTGAAGTATTCGCCGGTCAAGCGCACCGTGGTTTTCGCCAACACTTACCTGCAATTATTCGAACTGTTTTCGCGCACCGAAGCGGCAAAAATGGGCTGGCCGGAAGACCGGTTGCCGGACAGCCGCGTGTGCCAGCGTTATCTGATTGCGTGGTTCCGCGGGCACGACCTGGGACATTCGCTGGTGCGCAACGAGAACGTCTTCCCGAAACTCAGCAAGATTGATCGCTGGGGATCGATGATGGTGCAGGAAGCGCTGGCCGATCAGTTTGGCCTGCTGATGTGCCTCACGCCGCAGGTGGCCGACGGTCTGCAACTCGACCGCACCGTGCTGGCGCGGATCTACTTCCTCGAAATGCTTCGCTATCTTCGCCGCGGGCCGTCGAGCTATCCAGACGCCGGTGCGGCCTGGATCCAGTTCAACTACCTGCGTGAACATGGCTGCATCGGGCTGACCGAGAACTCTGTCGACTTCCACCCGGATCTTTTCTTTACCCAGATGGCGGATCTTACCCGGCTGATGAGCGAAGAGTTGCTGGGCGGCGACGCGGAACGGGCAAAAAATTTCATGCTGGAACGTTGTCCGCACACCAATCCGGAGGATGTCGATGTGCTGATGGCGCGTCTGGGCACCACCAATGACATGATTGAATACAACCAGTTAATTAAGAGAGTTCCGATATGATGCCGTTTTCAAATGGATTTTTGCTCAGCCTGTCGCTGTGTCTGGACATCGGGATTGCCAATATCGCCATGATTACGCTGGCGATGCAACGCGGCTATTTTCACGGATTCTGGCTGGGCATTGGCACCTGCATTGGCGACCTGATTTACGCCGTGCTGGCGCTGGCAGGGATGACGCTGTTACTGCAATACCAGAGCGTCCGCTGGGTTTTGTGGGTCGGCGGCTCGCTGATGCTGATGTGGTTTACCTACAAAATGATCCGCGCGGCGCTGGCTCCGGCCAGCGATCTGAGCTCCGGCGACAACGCGCAACCGCGTTCGGTTGTCCGCAACTTCGGTCGTGGCGTGTTGCTGGCGATGTCCTCTCCGACGGCGATCCTGTGGTTTGCCGCCGTCGGCGGGGCACTGATTTCCCGCATGGGGCAGGGCGGCACAGTGGAAGCGTCGTGGTTCCTGACCGGATTCTTTATCGCCGGTGTGTTCTGGACGATCGTGCTGTGCTGCGTCGGCAGTTGGGGCGGAAAAATGCTCGGCACTAAAATGCTGAAATACTCTTACGTGGCGTCAGCGGCAATATTCTCGTACTTCGCGCTGTACGTGGTGATCACCGGCTACCGCGAATTTATCGTATAGCCGCGTGGCTGTGCGAGGCGTTGAGCGACAGCGAATAAAGGTGGGGCGTGATCCCCATCATTTTGCGGAACGTATTGATGAAGTGGCTTTGATCGTAAAAGCCCAGGCGGATTGCCACGTCCAGCGCGTTATTGTTTTTGCGCAGCTGGTTGCGGGCTTCGAGCAGCCGCAGCTGCATATGGTATTGCAGCGGCGGCATGCCGATATGCTGACGGAAAAGCCGGACAAAATGGAATTTACTCAGTCCGCTGATTTGGGCCAGCGTATCGAGATGTATTTTCCGCGTCAGATGGTCGCGCATAAAATCCAGCGCCAGTGTGATGGGGCGCAGCGACTGCTCCTGCTCTTTCGCCGGTTCTTCCAGCAGCGCGCCCAGCAGCCACAGCAGATTCTGCTCCTGGTCTTCATCATTGAGCGTGCGTTTGTAATGGCACAGTGCGGAAAACAGCGCGGGATTACTCAGAACGCCTTCGGCCAGGACCGGCGCGTGATGGTCTGAACGCAGATTGTGATCGACCGACACCTGACGCAGTAACGCTTGGGGAATATGCACGCTGAGGAATTCGACCTTTTCATCGCCGAATAACGAGGACTGCACCGTCGACGGGTTATAAATCGTGATATCGCCGCCGCGCACCAGCGCGGTTCTGCCGTGCAGCCAGATTTCTTCCGTGCCGGTGAGATTGGCACTGATGACGTATTCGTCGTGAGTATGACGCGGAAATGACGAATTACTCGCGGTCAGATGCGAGCATTCAATGTCGTTAGCTATCGTCCATTCAGAAATAGAAAGAGACACATCACCCCCATAAATCATTGCTGAGCGAAAAAAAACAAACTAACCCTTTTTCTTATGCAAAATTTATAGCACAAACTTTTAACACTGAAAGCGAGGAAAATTCATGACGCACGGAGGGGAAAAACCTCCGACCCAAGCATGACGCCATTCTTTCCGTGATGCTTTATCGCATACATCGCCCGGTCGGCGAGCAGCAGCGCTTCGCTGAAATCATCGCTGCCGTTCACTTCATCAATCCCTATTGACGCGCCAATCTGCGCATTGCCGTTATCCAGCTCAAAGGGGATGATCGCCGCATTCAGACAAGCCTGCGCTACGCGTTTAATCACCGGATTGTTCAGCGAATACGGCATCAGTAGCACAAATTCATCACCGCCCAGCCGCCCCGGAATTACACCCGGCGGGCACGCTTCCTGAAAACGCTGGCTAAGCCGCATCAGAACTTCATCTCCGCTGCGGTGGCCGAGCGTATCATTCACATGCTTAAAATCATCCAGATCGATAAATGCCACACACAACGGGCCGGCATTTTTCAGTGCTGCAAAATGATGCTGTAACGCATGACGGTTTGCCAGCCCGGTCAGCGGATCATGGTTTGCCAGCGTCGCCAGCTGCTGCTCGTAATTCTTCTCTTTGGTCATATCGATGTGGGTGCCCGTCACTTTCAGCGGGCGTCCGGCATCGTCCCGTTCGGTGACGCGGCCACGATCGAGCACCCAGGTAATGGTGCCATTTTTCGCCTGCATCCGGTGCAGCGCCTCATAAAACGGCGTCTTGCCTTCCAGATGATTGTAAAAAGCCGACAGCACATCGTCCCGGTCGTCCGGGTGTAAATGCTCGCGCCAGACTTCAAAACGCGCGCTCAGCTCTTTCGGCTGATAACCCAGCATTGATCCCCAGCGGCGGTTGTAAATCACCAGTTTTCCGCTGGGCACGTCAAGCTGCCACAAACACAAACCGGTTCCATCCAGCGCGGCACTCAGCTTGTTGCGGGCGTCGTGCGCGATGCGTTTTAGCCGGGCATTGTGCTTCTTCAGGTTCTGGAGTTGTTGTAAAAGTGAGGAATCAGACATTTCTTATTTTATGAGCAAATAATCTTCATTCTTGCCACGGACCCTGATTTTGTAAACATCAGGTGTGAAAAAGACGTCAGAGGAGCGGATTTTCGGAATTTGCCCATAAGTGATACCGGGAAGGGACAACGGCGTTTCGGGGCGATAAATGTTAAATAAGAGGCGCACTCGTTATTTTTAAACATGGGTTGTCGATATATCTCCGGATGCAATAACGGCGTGTTTAATTATTTTCACATTATAAAAACATTTCATTCCACCCCTTCGAAAGCGCTTTGACAATACGTGCCGGTTTTGGCGGATTATTTTATTTATTGCCTTTGTTTATCCTGAGCAGTCTTGTCAATTCGATACTTAATCAGGCAAAATATGCGGCCCGCAAAACGGGCTGATTCACTCTTTCTTCATTAAACGAAATCATTCTTCGTACAAGAAAACATTCAAAAACCAGAGGCCGGGCTTAGTACCGGATAGATATTTACTTTCAGAAATCGACAGTCTTGTCGCAAGGAAACATAAATGGTGCACCACTCTTTTTATGTGACGTCATCCGTCATGGGAAATTCACATCATGTCGGATAACATCGCAACAGGTACCCCTTCCCGCGTGGAACTGCGTAAAAGCCTTACGCTGATTCCGGTTGTCATGATAGGCCTGGCCTATATGCAACCCATGACCTTGTTCGATACGTTCGGTATTGTCTCCGGCCTGACCGACGGCCATGTGCCGACGGCCTACGCCTTCGCGCTGATCGCTGTTTTATTTACGGCGCTGAGCTACGGCAAACTGGTGCGCCGCTATCCTTCTGCGGGCTCCGCTTATACGTACGCGCAAAAAGCGATTCATCCGGTTGTCGGCTTTATGGTGGGCTGGTCGTCGCTGCTCGATTACCTTTTCGCGCCGATGATTAATATCCTGCTGGCGAAAATCTATTTCGAAGCGCTGGTGCCTTCCGTGCCGTCGTGGATATTTGTCATTGTGCTGGTCGGCTTTATGACGCTGTCGAATTTACGCAGCATCAAAACCGTCGCCAATATTAATACGCTGGTCGTCGTCTTGCAGATTGTGCTGATTGTTGTGATTACCGGCATGGTGATTTACGGCGTTAACCACGGCACCGGTTACGGCACGCTGGCCAGTTCGAAACCGTTCTGGGGCGAAAATACCCATACTGTGCCGCTGATTACCGGCGCCACCATCCTGTGCTTCTCGTTCACCGGCTTTGACGGCATCAGTAATTTGTCGGAAGAAACGAAAGACGCCGAACGCGTGATTCCGCGGGCGATTTTCCTGACGGCGTTAATTGGCGGTGCCATCTTTATCTGCGCAACCTATTTCCTGCAACTGTATTTCCCGGATATTTCCAGCTTCAAAAACCCGGATGCTTCTCAGCCTGAAATCATGTTGCAGGTTGCCGGACGCGCTTTCCAGTTCGGCGCACTGATTTTCTCCAGCATCACGGTTCTGGCTTCCGGCATGGCGGCGCACGCGGGCGTTTCGCGCCTGATGTACGTCATGGGCCGCGACGGCGTATTCCCAAAACGTTTCTTCGGCTACATTCACCCGAAATGGCGTACGCCGTCTTTCAACGTGTTGCTGGTTGGCGCGATTGCCCTGATGGCGATTAACTTCGATCTGGTGACTGCGACGGCGCTGATTAACTTCGGTGCGCTGGTGGCATTTACCTTCGTGAACCTGTCTGTGATTTCGCAGTTCTGGATCCGCGAGAAGCGCAACAAAACCTTGCTGGACCACTTCCAGTATCTGCTTTTACCGATGTGCGGCGCGCTGACGGTCGGTGCGTTGTGGGTAAATCTGGAAGAAGGTTCGATGGTGCTGGGGCTGATCTGGGGCGCAGTCGGCTTCATCTATCTGGCCTGCATGACCAAAAGCTTCCGCAATCCGGTACCGCAATACGAAGATGTGGCGTAAAGACTGGTGAATATTGATGGCTCCTGCGGGAGCCATTTTTGTTTGTGTTCAGGCGATCCCCGCCCAGCGCATCAGCGCTGTCACGACCGCCGCCGCGATAATAATGACAATCAGCGGTGCCTTTCGCCACGCTAAAAACAGCGCTACGCCGACGCCTGCTACCCGTGCAAATCCGCCAAAGTGGTGGCCTTCAAACAACGCTGACGTGGCCGCAACGGCCAGTAACAGAATCGTGGCGGAGTCCGACAACATTGTTTGCGTTGCCGGTGAAAAATTCAGGCGCGAGCCCAGCCGGTAACCGGCTATGCGCATCGCGAAAGTTCCGGCCGCCAGAACGACGATCCCGGCAATCCATAACGTTTGTTGCGTCATTTTTTGTTTCTCCAGGCCAGTAATCCCAGCAGTGAAAACAGTACCGGCATTCCGGCGGGCACAAAAGGCACGGCGGCGACGGAAATCAGTGCGCCGGACGCCGCCGGGATCAGCGTTCTGCGCTTTCTCAGTGCCGGGAAAATCAGCGCCAGCAAAATGGCCGGGAATACGGCATCCAGCCCGATGGCTTTGATATCAGGGATAAACTGCCCGATGTACGCCCCGGCAATCACGCTGACTGGCCAGAACAGCGCAATGCCCGCGCCGCACAGCCAGTAGGCTTTTTTGCGTTTCTCATGGGTGGGCTGGGAGATGCCAAATACCACGCTTTCATCGTTCATGATGTGGCATCCGAGCCAGCTGAGCGATTTACTGCCCACCAGATCTTTCACGGCGATACCGAACGGCAAATGGCGGGCATTCACCAGTAAACCGGCAGCCGCTGCGGCGAACGGGCTTCCGCCACCGCCGACAATCGCGATAAATAAAAACTCCGAAGCGCCGGCGAGCACCAGAATTGAGAGCATCAGCGGCACCCACAGCGGGAAGCCTCCGGCGACCGCCAGTGAACCGTAAGAAATCCCCACCAGACCGTCGGCGAGACAGACCAGAAAGATGGCTTTCACCACATCTTTTCCCAGCGGTGAAAAGAAACGTGCTTGCATAATTCAATCCCATAACGAACGAGTATCCATTATAATGAACACTTCCGAATCGTTCTTCAAGTCGAACGATCGTTCGTTATAAGGATCGGAGTACCGCAATGTCTCAACCTATCAGCGTTATTTCCAAAGGTCTGGTGCGTGAACGTCAGCGCGCGGGCTTGTCTCTGGCAGAAGTCGCCCGCCGCGCCGGTGTGGCTAAATCGACGCTTTCACAACTTGAAGCCGGTAACGGGAATCCGAGTCTGGAAACGCTGTGGGCGCTGTGCGTTGCGCTGAATATTCCCTTCGCGCGGCTGATGGAACCTGAAGTGAATAAAATGCAGGTGATCCGGCGCGGCGAAGGCCCGTCGGTGGTGGCGGAGCTGGCGGATTACAAAGCGGTGCTTCTGGCGACCTGTCCGCCGGGCGCGCGTCGCGATGTCTATCTGCTGACCACACAGCCGGGCAGCGACCGCGTTTCCAGCCCGCATCCGCAGGGTTCGGTGGAACACATCATCATCACACAGGGGCGTGCGCTGGCCGGGATGGTGGATTCACCGGTCGAGCTGAACGCCGGTGACTATATTTCATATCCGGCTGACGTTGAGCATATTTTCAGGGCGCTGGAGCCCGACACCATGGCGGTGCTGGTGTCGGAGCAACGCTAAATCAAAACGTAATCAGCTTTTTCGTCAGATTGCTTTTAAGCAGCAGCATGGATGACGCCACCGAAAGCAGGAACGTCATCAGAATGACCAGCAGTTTGGCGGTCAGGGAATTGATCGGGATCCACTCGATAAGCAGATTGAAGAAGGTGTAGTGCAGGATATAAACGCCGGTCATGGTTTTACCGAGCGAGCTGACCATTTCACTGACCGGCAGCCGCGTGGCGTCCGGTTTAACGCCGTTCGCGGCAATGATAATAAGCAGCACCAGGATATACACCTGCGAGCCGGTCAGAATAAAGCTGTTGCGCTCAACGTTGAATATCGAGAAGAAAAAGTGCTTCTCATAAAACCACGTAAAGGTATAAACAAACGGAATCGCGATGGCGGCGTATTTCGCGATGCGCGGGCGGCTGTAGAGTGTGGAAACCACCGGATCGTAAAGTAACTGGCCAGTCAGATAATAAAGCACCCACGTCCAGATGCGGAATTGCGCGGGCGCGGAGAAGCTTTTACTTTCAGTGAAATAGATCGCCAGCAAATCATAGGCGAAAGAGAAAATCAGCAGCGCGAACACCAGCGATGCCAGGATCACCCGGCGTTTCGCCAGCCATTCCACGACCGGATGAAAGGTGTAAATGATCACCAGCGAAAAGATGAACCACGGCTGGATCAGATAGCCTTTCTGATACGGTCCCCACAGGTAATAAATCGAGAACCAGAAGATAAATATTGTCAGGATCCCGCGTATCTTTTTCATCTGCCATTCCGGCGTGTGCTGGGAATCGGCGTCCATATAACCGGTCACGACAAAAAACAGCGGCGTGGCGATGGTGGAAATAAAAGTCAGAAAGGCCAGGATCTGATCGTAGTTATAATTGTAATTATCGTACGTGTTATAGACGGTGAAAAAGGTCACGGCCGTCAGGCAGCCGAGCGTTTTAATAATGTTCAGTCCCGTTGTGTTCATTGTTGAATTCGTTGTCCTTCACGATGGAAACAGTTGTAAATCACCGGCAGAACCAGAAGCGTCAGCACGGTCGCAAACCCCAGACCGAACATGATAACAACCGCCATGCTCTGGAAAAATACATCAAGTAACAACGGCGCGAGCCCGAGCACGGTGGTAAACGCCGTCAGCAGGATAGGGCGCAGACGTGACGTTGCTGCGTAGATAATCGCTTCTGTCTGATTTTTCTCTTTCTTCTGCTGGCCGATTTCTTCGACCAGCACGATACCGTTGCGGATCAGCATGCCGCTCAGGCTGAGCAGGCCAATCAGCGCCATAAACCCGAACGGAATGCCGGTCAGCAGGAAACCAAACGTCACGCCAATCAGCGCCAGCGGCACGGTCAGCCAGATGGCAATCGCATTTTTTACCGAACTGAACATCAGCACCGTGATGATAAACATCATCAGGAATCCAATCGGCAGCGTGGTGAACAGGCCTTCCTGCGCCTCGGCGGAATTCTCCGCATCGCCGCCCCATTCAATGCTGTAACCGTGGGGCAAGGTCAGTGCCTCAACCTGCGGTTTGATGCGCGCGAGCATATCGCCGGACGTTTCGCCGGTGGCCGCATCGGGGTCGGTCTGCACGGTGAGCATGCGGATACGGTCGCGACGCATGATCAGCGGATCTTCCCATTCCACTTTGAAGTCACTGACCACGTTGCTCAGCGGAATAAACTGCTGGCGCGTCTGGCTCCAGACCATGATGTTCGCCATGTGATCGACATCCAGCCTTTCCGCCGCTGGCGGGCGCAAAACGATGGGCATCAGCGTGGAGCCATCGCGGTAAATCCCGACCGTGCTGCCGCTGAAATTCATCTGTAAGGCGCTGTCGACTTCGCCTTTATCCACGCCCAGTTCACGGCCCAGATACGGGGAAAATACCGGCCTGACCATTTTGCTACGATCCTGCCAGTCGTTGCGCACGCCGTCGGCCGCGCCGTCATCGAGGATGATTTTATCCACCCGGCTGGCGATGCTGCGCAGCGTATCCGGGTCGGAGCCTTTAATGCGGACTTCAATGGCGCTGTCGCCGGACGGCCCGAACATGATGCGTTTGAGCCGCGCATTCACCTCGGGGTAATTTTTCTGGATATCCTGCTCGGTGTGGCGAACCAGCCCGGCGATTTTCCGCTGGTCGTCCATCCGCACCATAATCTGCGCGTAGTTGGAATACTGACGCTGGCCGTTGTAGGTCAGAATGAAGCGCATCCCGCCCTGACCGACGGTGGTCACGGTGTTTTCCACGCCCTCCTGTTTGCTGATGTTCTGTTCTATTTCGCGGGCGACACGGGCGGTGTAATTGATATCGGTGCCGTAAGGCAGCCAGAGATCGACGAAGAAAATCGGCGTGTTGGAGGACGGGAAAAAGTTCTGCCGCACAAAGCCGAACCCCCAGACGGATGCCGCGAGCAGCGCCGCCAGCGTGACCAGCGTGACCGTCTGGCGCACCAGCAGCGCCGACAGCAAACGCCGGTAAACGCGGAAAATCCAGCCGCTGTACGGGTCGGCCTGTTCATCCGGCTTTTTCTCCGGCACCGGCATATTGGCAAACGCCCATTTGACCAGCACCGGCGTGAGCGTCAGCGCCGTCACCCAGCTGAGCATCAGCGAAATCAGCAATACCTGGAACAGCGATTTACAGTATTCGCCGGTCGAATCCTGGGACAGACCGATAGGTGCAAACGCCAGAATGGCGATGACCGTCGCGCCCAGCAACGGCAGGGCGGAGCGTTTGATAATGCGTGCAATTGCACTCATCAGCGGATTGCCCTGCTGTCGGGAAATCAGTACGCCTTCCACGACCACAATCGCGTTATCTACCAGCATACTCAGGGCGATGATCAGCGCGCCGAGCGAAATGCGCTGAAGCTCGATGCCAAATAAATACATAATCAGCAACGTGCCGAGCACGTTCAGCGCCAGCGACACGGCGATGATAATCCCGCTGCGTAAACCCATAAAAATCAGCAAGACGCCGACCACAATCGCCAGCGCCATCAGGAAGTTAATGATGAAACCGTCGACGGATTTCTTCACTTCAGCAGCCTGATCGTAGAAGACTTTAAGCTCGATCCCTGCCGGTTTGTCGGCGCTGAGCTGGTTCATTCTGGCTTCGATGGCGTGGCCGATATTCATGACATTCACGCCGGGAATATAGGAGACGCCAATGGTCAGCGCATTGCGGCCATTGGCGTGGTAAATATTGCCGGGATGATCCGTCACGCCCTGCGAAACCGTAGCGATATCGCGCAGATAAATACTGTGCGTGGAACCGGCCGGGCTGATGAGCACATTATTGAGTTCATCGATATTCTGAAAGCCGCCGGTCGGATGCAGACGGATGGATTCACTTCCCACCGTCATGCTGCCCGCGTCGGAAACCATATTCTGCCGGTTCAGCACATCGGCCAGACGCGCCAGCGTGACGCCGTAAGCCGCCATTTTCGCCCGCGAAATCTCGATGTAAACCTGCTCAGGAATGACGCCGCCAATCGCGACTTTGCCCACGCCGGGCACCAGAACCAGTTGCCTGCGAAGCTGTTCGGCATAGGCGCGCAGTTCGGGGTTGGTAAAACTGTCTCCGTAGATCGAGAAAAAATAGCCATACACGTCGCCGAAATCATCGTTAACGAACGGCGGACTGACGCCGGGCGGGAATTGCAGCGTCGCGTCATTCACCCGGCGGCGCAGTTCATCCCAGATTTGCGGCAGTTCGGAAGAGTGATAGCGGGCATCGATATTCACGGTAATTTGCGATAAACCGACGGCAGAAATCGACGTGATGTTATCGACGTAAGGCAGGCGTTGAAGCGCGTTTTCCAGCGGCAGCGTGACTTCTTCTTCCACCTGTTGCGAGGATGCGCCCGGATACTGAACGGAAACCACCGCCGTTTTAATGGTAAACGCCGGGTCTTCCAGCCGCCCGATGTTGAACAATGCAATTAATCCGCCCACGCCGAGCAGCAGGATCACCAGCCAGACGCGTGTCGGATTGCTGATAAAACTCTCGTTGATCCCCATATTACAGGCCCCGTTCCCGTGTCCAGATGCGAACGGGTTGCTGCGCATGTAATTCACCGACACCGGCGGCGACAATGCGGTCGCCCTGTTTCAAACCGGCCGTAATTTCAATGCCCTGCGAGGTGAGTTTACCGACGGTGACTTTGCGATCTTCAACGTGCAGGGTGTCGCCTTCTCCGGCGATCACCCAGACGTGCGGGTTGTTGCGCTGCGTGTTGTCGGGGTTAAACACGGCTTCAACCGGGATCACCAGCGTGGAGTCCGGCGTGGCCGTGGCGAGATTGGCCGGGTTCACCGTGACAGTGCCGCTCAGTCCTGCCACCGCCGGGAAGTTATCCGGGCGCGGCATGGTCAGCGTCACCTGCCAGGTCAGCGTGTTGGCTTCGCTGCTGGCGGTGTGCTCTTTATAAGTCGCGGTGAATTCGCGGTCGGGAAGGGTGTTGATGCGCACCCGCGGACGGTAATCGGCGTTACGCATATCAAGGCTGGTGAAGAGGTTTTCCGGCACGCTGAAAATAACGTCAAGCACATCGGAACGGCTGAGCGTCGCCACCGGCTGACCGGCGGAAATCACCTGATGATTACGCACATTCAGCCGGGCAATGACGCCGCTGAACGGTGCCACCAGATTGAGATCATTGAGTTCTTCTTGTGCGATTTTCAGCGCCGCTGCCGCAGAATCCCGGCTGGCTTTATGCACTTCAAGTTCAGCCTGAGAAACGACATGGCGACGGGCGAGGGTCTGATAACGTTCGAACTGGCGCTGAGCGAGTGTCGCGGCGCTGCGGCGATCGTTGAGCCGCTGGCGGGCGTCATTGTTGGTGAGACGGGCGAGAACTTGCCCCTGTTTCACGGCTTCGCCTTCGCGGACGTCAAGCGTCTGCAACTGACCGGCGCGCTTAAAGGCAATGTCGGTGTTATCGCCTGCGAGAATACGTGCCGGAAAAACGCGGCTACTTAGCGGGCTGGCCGCTTCGGCGGTGGCGATTTTTACCTGACGCGGGGGCGCGGGCGCGTCCGCCGTTTTCTGGTCGCAGGCGCTTAACATTAAAGCGAGGGCCAGAACGAGAGAGAAACGGATCTTCAAAATACTTCCCCTCATGCAACTACACGCGAAATTAATAAATCCCGGCAGAATATATAAGGACTCTTGATAAACCGGATTCGGTATATTCTGCCTTCGATGTATCCCCATTGAAACTGTGCAGTGACTTATTGTTTTTCTTTAATAATTTGTTTTTTCAGGCAACCCGTTAACACTATTTAACACGGTATATTATAGTTTATACAGCTTTAGGTATCTTGCCAGAATCAACACGACAATTAATTCATTATCCGCTTCATTCATGAACCATTTCAGGGGTCAAGGAGTCAGGCATCATGAATAATCCAGCACCAGTTTCCGGGGATAAAACATCGGAAAAATTGTGGTATCAGCACACAGTAGAAGAGAGCCTGGCCGGGCTGCAATCCGGGCCAGCCGGGCTGACACCCGAAGAAGCCAAAAACAAACTGCAACATTACGGCCCTAACGTTCTGCCACAAAAAGAAGGTAAGTCATTATTTATTAAGTTTATCTCTCACTTTAAAGATATCCTGATTTATATATTACTGGCGGCGGGCGTGGTCACCGCAATAATGGGGCACTGGGTCGATACGCTGGTGATATTAGCGGTGGCAGTTATTAATGCCCTAATCGGCTTCATCCAGGAAAATAACGCTGAAAAATCATTGAAGAGCATCCAGAATATGCTCTCCAGTGAGGCTGTCGTATTACGCGGTGGACAACAGGTTACCGTGGGAACCGACGAAATCGTGCCGGGGGATATTGTTCAGTTACGCCCCGGCGACAAAATTCCTGCCGATTTACGCCTGATTGACGTGCATAACCTGCGCGTTGAAGAGGCGATTCTGACCGGTGAATCTACCGTCGTCTCGAAAAAAACCGATTCGCTGGAAGGCGAGAAATCCATCGGCGACCGCAAAAACCTCGCGTTCTCGGGAACGACCGTCAGCTCCGGTACTGCCAGCGGCGTGGTGTTTGCCACCGGTGGCCAGACGGAACTCGGCCACATCAATGAAATGCTTTCCTCGATTGAAGACAATAAAACGCCGCTGCTGGTGCAGATAGATAAACTGGGTAAATCCATTTTTATCATCATTCTGTTCATGATGGTGGCGCTGCTGATCTTCGGTTTCCTGCTGCGCGATATTCCGTTTGGCGAGCTGCTGCTCTCGGTCATCAGCCTGGCCGTGGCCGCCGTTCCTGAAGGGCTGCCGGCAATTATTTCGATCATCTTGTCGCTTGGCGTGCAGGCGATGGCGCGGTCGAAAGCCATTATCCGCAAGCTGCCGACGGTCGAAACGCTCGGCGCGATGTCAGTGATTTGTTCGGATAAAACCGGCACGCTGACCATGAATGAAATGACCGTGAAAGCGGTGATTCTGGCGGATAACGTCTGGACCGTCGAAGGCAACAGCTACGAGCCGATGGGCAGTTTTTCTCTTGCCGGTTCGGCAGCGCAGGTGCCGCCAGACTCGTCGCCGCTGCTGACGCAGTTTCTTCGCACGGTCGATATCTGTAACGACAGTACGTTAAAACAGGACGCGCAGGGCCACTGGGGCATTACCGGCGGGCCGACGGAAGGCGCGCTGAAAGTGCTGGCTGCGAAGGCGCATTTACCGGAATTGCCGTTTAACCTGAGCAGCAAAATTCCGTTCGATTCACTCTACAAATATATGGCGGTGGCGGGCGATAAAAACGGGGAGGCGCGGCGCACCGGATGTTTTGCTGAAACTTTGTCAGTACCAGCAGACGCCGGAAGGTGCCGTTCCGTTAGATCATGCGTACTGGGAATCAGCAATCACCCGATACGCCAGCGAAGGTTTGCGTATGGTGGCGGCGGCCTGGAAGCCGGTAGATCAGCCGGTGACGGCGCTCGATCACCCGGAACTCAGCCACGGCATGGTGCTGATAGGCATTGCAGGCATGATGGATCCGCCGCGTCCGGAAGCGATTGTGGCGATCGGTGAATGTCAGCAGGCGGGGATCCGCGTCAAGATGATCACCGGCGACCATCAGGAAACCGCGATGGCGATCGGTAAAATGCTCGGGATCGGCAACAGCGAAAACTCGATCACCGGGTATGAACTTGAGCATATGAATGACGATCAGCTGCGGGTTGCCGCGACGCAGTTTGATATCTTCGCCCGCACCAGCCCGGAACATAAACTGCGGCTGGTAAAAGCGTTGCAGGAAACCGGTGAAATCGTTGGGATGACCGGCGACGGCGTGAACGATGCGCCTGCGCTGAAACAGGCGAACGTCGGGATCGCGATGGGGATCAAAGGGACGGAGGTGACCAAGGAGTCGGCGGACATGATCCTGGTGGATGACAACTTTGCCACCATCGCCAACGCGGTCAGGGAAGGGCGCCGGGTTTATGACAACCTGAAAAAAACCATTCTCTTTATTATGCCGACCAACCTGGCGCAAGGGTTGCTGATTATTATTGCCATTCTGATGGGTAATTTTCTGCCGTTAACGCCGGTACAAATTCTCTGGATGAACATGGCAACCTCAGCCACGCTGTCATTCGGGCTGGCGTTTGAAGAGGCGGAAAGCCGCGTGATGCGCCGTCCGCCGCGTAACGTCAGCGCGCATGTAATGGATAAATACGCCATCTGGCGCGTCGCGTTCGTCGGTTTGCTGATTTCCGTCAGCGCCTTCATGCTGGAAGCCTGGCTGCAACCGCGCGGTTATGAACCGGAGTTTATCCGTACCGTGCTCTTGCAGACGCTGGTGACCGCGCAGTGGGTTTACATGATCAACTGTCGCGATTCGGATAACTTCTCCCTCAGCCGCGGGCTGCTGGAAAACAAAGGGATCTGGATTGTCACCGTTGTGCTGTTCGCGCTTCAGGCAATCATTATCTATGTGCCGCTGATGAACACGCTGTTCGGCACGCGTCCGCTGCCGTTTATCTACTGGATCATCGGGCTGCTGATCGGCGTCGCGCTGTTCGTGATTGTCGAGATAGAGAAAGTGCTGACGCGCAGCTGGCGTAAGAGTTAGAGAGAAACCCACATCCTGAACGGCGAAGGTAGCCGTTCAGGTTTTTGGGATTTGTTTGCACGCCCTAAGTTGCCCTTAAGAAACCCGTGAAATACTCGCCTGACTTATCTCCAACTGGGCGGGTTTTACGATGACAAACGTGGCAACGCAGGAAAAAGTTAACTGGGCAAACAAAGTGCCGGAAATTACCCTTTTTTTCTGGCTTATCAAAATGATGTCTACCACGGTGGGTGAAACGGCTGCCGATTTCCTCAACGTGAATCTGAACTTCGGGCTGACTAATACGTCGGTTGTGACCGGCATTTTGCTGGTGATTTCGTTGTTCTTCCAAATCAGAGCCAGACGCTATGTCCCCGCGCTTTACTGGATGTCGGTGTTGCTGATCAGCGTTTTTGGCACACTGCTCACCGATAACCTCACCGACAATTTCAACGTGCCGCTGGCTTTCTCCACCGTGATGTTTGGCGCGCTGCTGATTGTCACGTTCAGCATCTGGTATAAAAACGAAAAAACCTTGTCGATTCATGAGATTGATACAGTCAGACGAGAGCTGTTTTACTGGGCAGCTATTCTCTTCACTTTCGCACTGGGAACCGCTGCGGGTGACTGGGTGGCCGAAGGCATGAATCTGGGATATTCCACTGCCGCTATCGCGTTTGGTGGCCTGATTGTGATTACCGCTTGTGCCCATTATCTGCTGCGGATGAATGCGGTTTTGTGTTTCTGGATTGCCTATGTGCTGACCCGTCCGTTTGGAGCTTCCTGCGGCGACCTGCTGGCTCAGACGCCGGATAACGGCGGCCTCGGATTGGGCACGACCGGAACGAGTTGCCTGTTTCTCGTCGCCATTATCGGCCTGGTGGGTTATCTCACGTTCACTGAAAGGAAAATGGCTCAGTAAAGGCGTGCGTCAGTCCTGAAACCGATTCTTTCCACGAGATTACCGATGCGAATACTGCTGGTTGAAGATGACGTGATGACCGGCGAAGCGGTGCGGATGATTACATTCTTAAACCCTTTTAGATGAGTGAAGTGATGGCTGGCTGGAAAAAATAATACAGGCCGTGTTTAAGCACCGTTAAATCGATTAATTAGCCCGCAAAAAACCTGCCATGAGGCGGGTTTTTTTATGACTGTCCGTCAGCGCATTATTACCGTTCATTCTGCCTGCAGGGGATTTACAGGCGTATTCCTGCGGTCATCTGCCCGAATCTTCACCCTTATTTAGCAATTAATGCCATCGCGATTAGGATTATTCTTGGTTGGGGAAATGAATTTAAGTAATAAAAATCCTATATTGGCCTGAAAATAAAGCAGTAAGTATATTTTGTGGTCTTTTTAAGGTAACTCCTAGGTAATTATCTGAATAAGAAAAAAGGTAATTTTGTGCCACAGAGTTGGATTAAATTCCAATAGTTTAGATTTTTAACAGGGTTTTTAAGAAAACAACCCAGTTTTGAAATACGGGTGTTTAATTTTGGTGAAAATTAAAACCAAAATTTGCACTAAAAAAGAATAATGCTCTGTTGTAGTGTAAATATTTAGACTAAATCGGGTGTAAACAAATTCCTGAGAATGCGATTAGTTCCTAATAAGATAGTTCTTAGATTTTTGCAGTCATATCAGTCAAAAGCGTCGTATAGCTCACATTTCTGTGTGCCATTAGGAAGATAAGTAAGAATTCGCCTAGGTCGGAGGTGGGTTAATAACGATAAGAATGTGTAAATCGATCGGTCAAACCTATTGTTGCTCGTGATTATGAGCGAGAAAAACGATTTGAAGAGTTTCCGCTGCGTATTACTCTACATACAGTCACTGGAAAGGAAAAATATGAATTAAAACGCAGGTAAACTTCGTTTTCTTTATATCGTTCTGAAAGTGCTTTATTCTCCCCCGTTCTCTCGGAGTAGAGTTTTAGCGTTTTTAAAACCACAAAATTAGGCGGCCCAATGCCTCGGGTAATTATCTGGAGTGAGTGCCAGTTTACGAAACTGGCGTTGAAAGAAATAATCTCCAAGAAGGTGCCTTACGTGAACGGTGTCATTTCCTTTGACCAGAGCGAA
Source organism: Rahnella sp. ChDrAdgB13 (assembly GCF_017655185.1). Classification (NCBI taxonomy): domain Bacteria; kingdom Pseudomonadati; phylum Pseudomonadota; class Gammaproteobacteria; order Enterobacterales; family Yersiniaceae; genus Rahnella; species Rahnella sp. ChDrAdgB13. The sequence continues at coordinate 20,306 of NZ_JAEMGT010000014.1, forward strand.
CAGGTGCAATTGTATACAAAGGATTATCTGATCATTGACCCGTCAGCGGGCGGTTTCCACAAATGCTACGAGTTTTTGAGAGAGAATCTGAATGTTTTGGACCCGGAACGGATACTCATTGTGTCTTCGGCGGTGGATGTCCTGATGCTTGAGCTTCTTCTGAAAAAAGAATTTAAATTTCTGAAGAAGAAAAAAGAGTTATCCGACGTGGAGAATGCCGTGGAACAGTTTATCCAGCTGCGTGGCACGCCGATTAACAAGGAGGCGTTTAATTACAATATCACGCGAATGGAAGAGAAGGTTTTGGTGATGATGATGTCCGGTCTTTCTGTCACCAGCATCTCGAATATACTGAAACTTAGTGTGAAAACCATCAGCGTGCACAAATGCAATTCGCTAAGAAAAATTGGTGTAGATGCCAGCAGCAGCTCGGCATTGTTCTTTTTGCACCGACATGCGGTAGGGAATTGAGTTACCCGATAAAAATAAAGAGCAGTAAAGATTATTTCTACTTTGAATCAGTTTTATTCGGCTACTGCTGTTTATCTCAGGGGACGGTATGCAATCGGTCACACGTGGTTATCCGGGACATATTTTTGAACCTATCGTCACAGCATCCGGTGGCTTGCTGGGTTTCGAATTAGTAAGAAGATCATACAAAGTAGAAAATCGCTCTGATTCTGCTGGTTATGAATATAATTTATCTCCTGAAGATAAAATAAAAGTATTTTTCAACCAGGTCACTCTTGCCTGCATCAATGCCAATATATTTACCGATAATGACTTTTTATTATCTGTAAATATCGATTATGACATCGCCTGTCATATCGTTAGCAACACAGCACTATGTCACGTTTTAGAACAACATCGCTTTATCCGGCTGGAAGTGGATCAGAATTTTCCGGAATTTACGCAAGAAGCTCCGCGTAAGATTATCCGGTCGTTATCAGCATTTTGTACTTTATGGTTGGACAACTTTGGGGCCGGGAACACCAGCCTTTCACTGGTTATGAACGAATCGTTTGAATATATAAAGATCGACGAAAGTTTTTTTTGGCAACACCAGGGAACCCAGTCATTTAGAAAAACGATTGAACACCTCACACCTTACTGCCAGGGCGTTATCGTAAAAGGTGTCGAAAATGCACAACATGTAGAGTATTTAACGGGCAGCAATATTCACGCCATGCAAGGAGTATTGTGGTCCTCCTATAATCAGGAGGAACTAATTCAGTCTTTTTTCTCTAATAGCTGAATTTTATCGTCATAAATTTTTAAAGAATTAATGATCTCTGAATACGCTAAGGAAGTTTCGCCTGATATTTAATGGCGAGGCTTCCTTGCGCGGAAAATTATTGGATAAATATTTTGGCAAATTGGTGGCCGTAAACCAGGGGCGGTAGCATTGCTAAAATATATACCGGTCTTAAATTGTACAATAATTATTTTCTATTGATATACTCAAAGGGCCCATTGGTTATTGGGTGAACAATTCGTCTGTCAATTGAAGAGGAGTAATTATGAGAAAATTCATGTTTTCTGTTATTTCCCTGATGCTACTGCCGCTATATTCGCAGACAACATCTGCTGCTGAACTCAGCAAAGGGGAAACAGTGGCGGCAGTGGTCGGTACCAGCGGTGCAATATTAGCCGCAGGTCTGATTGCTGTAGGTAACGATGATAGTAATGGTAACAGCAACACTAACACCTCAACTACCACCACAACCTCACGCTAATAAGTCACTTAATTATAACCACACATCCGTGTGGTTATTTTCCCACATGATAATAAAGATATAGGGAATCACTTGTGCGCTATTCCTTATTGTTCCTCTGCCTCTTGTTACAAGCGTGTTCCCCCTCGCAAAACAGTCTGGTTGATACTTTTCAGGTTGCCATTAAAGGGCCGCAGGATGTTGTGGTGCCACCCCAAAGAATTGCCGCTATCCCTTATGGCAGCATTTATTTAAAACTGCCTACGTCTGCGCAAATCTTTGTTGTCGGCTATCTCCAGGATGGCTTTGAAAAATGGAGTACCGGCGACCAGGTCGTATTTATTACCCAAAATGGTCGCCTGGTTCGGTCGACCGGTTATTTGCAAGGGGATCTGCTGGAAGTCACCAATCTGCAACAAGACCCGCTGTTGCATGCAACAAATTTGCGTGAAGGGGCGGGCTGGACAAGTCTGATGCGCTGGACGGAGAACCGGCAGCCATTGTCATCCGTTGTGACATCCCGTTTCAGCCGTCAGGGCGACGAAACCCTGACACTTCCCGGAAGAGTTGTCGCCTGTCAGGTGTGGCGCGAGGATGTGACGCTTGAGGCCACGGGTGACCGCTGGCAAAACACTTTCTGGGTAGATCCGCAAAGTGGATTAGTGCTCAAGAGCAATCAGAGGTTGGGAGCAGATATGCCGGTGAGTATGACATTGCTCAAACCTGCCAATGCGGGGATCCCACCAGCATGAAAATAAAAACGCTTTTATTCATTTTTAGCGCCTTGCCGGGGATGGCATTTTCCGAGGGCAACGTGGCCGTTTACACCAGCGCCTCTCAGGGGCAGCCTGCCCAGGTACTCAGCCATATTAAAGATATGCGCCAGATGATGGCGGAGTCCGACCTGATCCGCCAATCCTGGTCGCCCGGCACCGTGATTGCTGTGCCTGCCGAAACGCCTGAGGCGCAGCAACAGTATCTGTACATGCAGAACCAGCTCAAGGCCTGGCGTGCCACGGAGAGTGGCGATACGCAGCAGACCATTAACCGCGTCATTCAGCAATTGCAGGGGTTGCAGGTTACCGGTCGTCAGTTTACCCCGATGGATGCGGATTTGATCCTCAACAACAATGCCGCTAACCGCCAGTTACAGGGGGATTATCGCGTCTATACCGCAACGCATCCCAACAGCGTGTTTTTGCTGGGTGCGGTGAGTGGGGCGGGAAAACAGCCGTGGGTTGCAGGACGTACGATTCGTGAATATCTCGCAGACCATCAATTTCTTTCTGGTGCCAATCTGAATGAAGCCGTGGTGATTGATCCCAATGGAACCATCCGGGTCGCGCCGGTCGCCTACTGGAATTATCGCCACGCTGAAGCCCAGCCGGGCAGTATCATTTGGGTCGGTTTTTCTGACTGGACGCTGCCGCGCCAGTTTAAAAACCTTAATCAGCACATCGTCTCTGTTTTGGCGCACCGGATCCCTGAATGATGAAACCAAAATATCTTCTCAGCCTGCTTGCTGTGTCCGTGGTTTACGCTAATTCCGTCCGTGCGCAAACGTATGATGAACCCCTTGGTCCTTCACAGTCCGATTTCGGCGGCGCGGGACTTTTACAAACACCGACGGCGCGGGTCCCCAAAGAAGGGGAGTTCAGTGCCAACTACCGCGATAATGATGCCTACCGTTTTTATTCGGTCTCGATGGCGTTGTTTCCCTGGCTGGAGACCACGTTGCGTTATACCGACGTGCGTGACCGGCTTTACAGTAGTGATCCAAACTTCAGCGGCAATCAAACCTATAAAGACAAGTCTTTCGATGTGAAATTAAGGCTGTGGGAAGAGGGCTACTATCTTCCGCAGTTCGCGGTGGGCAAGCGCGATATCGGCGGCACGGGGTTGTTTGACAGTGAGTATCTGGTCGCCAGTAAAGCGGCCGGACCGCTAGATTTTACGCTGGGGGTAGGCTGGGGTTATATCGGCAACAGCGGCAATATCACGAACCCTTTCTGCAAAGCCAGCGATAAATATTGTACCCGCGCGCAAAGCCATTCCACCGGCGATATTTCACTCAATGATATGTTCCGCGGGCCTGCAGGGGTATTCGGCGGCGTGGAGTATCAGACCCCCTGGCAGCCGTTGCGCCTGAAGATGGAATACGATGGTAATAACTACCGCGATGATTTTGCCGGGGCACTAAAACAGAACAGTAAGTTTAACTTCGGTGCTGTTTATCGCCTGGCAAGCTGGATGGATGTCAACGCCAGCTACGAGCGTGGCAATACCTTTATGTTCGGGTTTACCCTGCGCAGTAACATGAACGATTGGGTTCCTCATCAGATTGATGATCCGGTTCCTGCCTATCAGCCGCAGCCGCAAAGTGCGGGAATGGTTAATTACAGCGTCGCGACCGGGCAACTGGCCCAACTGAAAGGCAATGCCGGGTTTAGCGAACCGCGTATCGACATCCGTGACGACACCCTCAACGTTACGGGTCAGCAGGATAAATATCGTAATACGTCCAAAGGCGTAGAGCGTGCCAATCTCATCATGCTGAATAATCTGCCGGAGAATGTCGACACACTGGATGTTACCCAAAACCGCTTTGGTATGCCGATGGTCACCACACGTACCCGCGTGGCGAGCCTGCGTCAGCAGCAACAGGGTTATCCGCTGGGGCAGGAACAGTCCCTGAACCAGCAACGGATTGAACCGGTCACAGACGTCGGTCAGGGATTCTTTATCGGCAAGGACCGGTTTAATTACAGCCTGTCGCCGGTATTAAGACAATCCGTCGGCGGCCCTGAAAACTTTTATATGTATCAGATCGGGGTGCTGGCGGATGCCAACTACTGGCTGACAGATCATCTGCTTGTCGATGGCGGCGTGTTTGGCAACGTTGCCAATAACTACGATAAGTTCCGCTATGACGGCGTCAGTAATGACTCTTCTCTGCCACGCGTACGAACGCATATCCGTGAATACGTTCAGAACGATGTCTATGTGAATAACCTGCAAGCCAACTACTTCCGTTATCTGGGCAACGGTTTCTACGGACAGCTTTATGGCGGTTATCTGGAGATGATGTACGGCGGCGTCGGGGGCGAAGTGCTCTACCGGCCACTGGATTCTGACTGGGCACTGGGTATTGATGCCAACTATGTCAAACAGCGCGACTGGGACGACATGATGCGCTTCACTAACTACAAGGCCGCAACCGGCAACCTTACAGCCTACTGGCGGCCGGCATTTATGGATGATGTGCTGGTGAAAATGAGTGTCGGGCAATATCTGGCTAAAGACAAAGGCGGCACGTTGGATCTCTCCAAACGCTTTGACAGCGGTGTCACCGTGGGAGCTTATGCGACGCTGACGAATGTCTCTAAACAGGAATACGGTGAAGGCTCCTTTACTAAAGGCTTCTACATCTCTGTTCCGCTGGACTTGCTGACTGTCAAACCGACACGTAGCACGCCAGTGGTCAGCTGGACACCACTGACGCGTGATGGTGGCCAGATGCTGGGCAGACAGTACGGCTTGTACGGTATTACTTCAGACAGAGATACGCCGCAGTTGCCTTAATGAAAGGTTGTGTCTGACTGCAACAGTCAGGCACCTACAAAATGACTTATTTATTATTTTTCTGATATGTCAGCATGTCAGGGGACAGTTAATGAAGTCAATTATTATAAGCCTATTAACCTGATGTCCTCAGGTAATAATTATTTTTTGATACTTGTTGTGAGGGAAATATGACATTTCTCACCAGAAATTTTTACTCAAGCCTGTTTCTTGCTCTTTCTGATTTCGTCAGTTTCACCCTGTCGATTTATGTCGCAAAAATATTACTGAGCTTCATGCTCAAAGAGTTTGATGACTATATTCCCGCTCAACATGTTACTGCCCTGGTTTTATTACACTGGACGCTGGCATTTTGTTGTGTTGGCTGGTTCTGCATGCGCTTGCGGCATTATTACTACCGCAAAACCTTCTGGTTTGAACTGAAAGAAATTTTACGCACGCTGGTCATTTTTGCCGTTATTGAGATCGCGGTAATGGCTTTCGCGGAGTGGAATTTTTCCCGTTATATGTGGATCCTCACCTGGCTGTTGGTGCTGATATTTGTACCTTGTGCCCGCATGATGACTAAGCGTGTATTAACGGTTCTGGGTATCTGGCAACGCGATGCCATTATTATTGGTACCGGTAAAAATGCTCACGAGGCTTACAAAGCGATTCAAAGCGAAAAGAATCTCGGGCTGAACGTCACCGGATTTATTTCCAGCGAACTGACTGACAAGCCGGGGGACAGCATTGATGGCATTCCGATCATATTCTGCGATGACCTGTGGTTATTAACGCCGTGCGACAAGAAAACCCAGTTTATTGTCGCTGTGGAAGCACACCAGAGCGATATCCGTAACTACTGGCTACGGGTCTTTATGATCCACGGTTACCGTTATGTCTCGGTGATCCCGACCCTGCGCGGCATGCCGCTCGACAGTACGGATATGTCGTTTATTTTCAGCCACGAAGTGATGATCTTACGTGTTCATCAGAATCTGGCGAAATGGTCATCACGCTTCCTGAAACGTGCTTTCGATATTGTGGCTTCACTGGGGATTATTGCCATATTGTCTCCGCTGCTGCTGTATATCAGCTTCAAAGTGAGGAAAGATGGCGGCCCGGCAATTTATGGCCATGAGCGTATTGGTAAAGGCGGGCGTCCTTTCAAATGTCTTAAATTCCGCTCAATGGTAATCAATTCCAAGGAAGTGCTTGAGCAATTGCTGGCAAATAACCCGGAAGCACGCGCCGAGTGGGATGAGACATTTAAGCTGAAAAACGATCCACGTATTACGCGCATCGGACATTTATTGCGTAAAACCAGCATGGATGAATTGCCGCAGTTATTTAATGTATTAAAAGGAGAGATGAGCCTTGTTGGTCCGAGGCCTATTATTAACGCTGAACTGGAGCGTTACAGTGATGAGGTGGATTATTACTTGCTGAGCAAACCGGGAATGACCGGATTATGGCAGGTGAGTGGTCGCAGTGATGTGGATTACGAAACCCGCGTCTATCTTGACGCCTGGTATGTAAAAAATTGGTCGATGTGGAATGACATCGCCATCTTGTTTAAAACAGTAAGTGTTGTGCTTAGAAAAGACGGTGCTTATTAACAGTCATTTAAATAATGCATCACCCTCATGTATTGGCTGCTAGTTATTAGCGTCATGGCCAACATCAATTTCTGTTGAACCACATGATATGGATTTTATGAAAAATAAAACGTTTAAGATTTCTGCATTATTCGGAGCTTTGTTACTGAGCGGATGTACGGTTATTCCAGGGCAGTCGTTAAGTACCATGGACAAAGATGTTGTTCAACCTACTGATAGCAATTATGACATTGATAAATTAGTTAACGTGTATCCGATGACGCCCGGCCTGGTGGATCAGCTGCGTCCGATCGTTGCTCAGGCACGGCCAAATCCAGAGCTGGATATGCAACTGCAAAACTACCAATACCGTATTGGTTCCGGTGATGTTCTGATGGTTACTGTGTGGGATCATCCTGAACTGACCACCCCGGCCGGTCAGTACCGCAGTGCCAGTGATACGGGTAACTGGGTCAATACCGATGGCACGATATTTTACCCATACATAGGTAAAGTCGCCGTGGCGGGGAAAACTGTCTCTCAGGTTCGTGAGGAGATCAGTAGCCGTCTGGCGACGTATATTGAAAGTCCGCAGGTGGATGTCAGCGTCGCGTCTTTCCGCTCGCAAAAAGTTTATGTCAGTGGTGAGGTTGTGAAATCGAGCCAGCAGCCGATTACCAATATTCCCCTGACCGTCATCGATGCCATCAACGCCGCGGGTGGGCTCGCGCCGGACGCAGACTGGCGTAATGTCGTATTAACTCATAACGGGAAGGACCGTCGCATCTCGCTTGAAGCATTGATGCAGAAAGGGGATTTAACCCAAAATCAGTTGCTCTTTCCGGGCGATATTCTCTACGTACCACGTAATGATGACCTGAAAGTATTTGTCATGGGTGAAGTCGGGAAACAGAGCACGCTTAAAATGGATCGCAGCGGGATGACTCTGGCAGAAGCATTAGGTAATGCCGACGGCGTTTCACAGGTGATGTCGGATGCGTCGGGGATATTTGTTATCCGCCAGATTAAGGATAATAAACAGGGGAAAATCGCCAATATCTATCAGCTGAATGCTAAAGATGCCTCCGCAATGGTGATGAGTACTGAATTCCAGTTACAGCCGTACGATATTGTTTATGTTACCGCCGCACCGGTTGTCCGCTGGAACCGCGTGATATCTCAGCTGGTTCCTACTATTAACGGGGTTAATAGTATGACCGAAACTGCACGATATATTCATAACTGGAATTAGGAATGTTTGATTCATTGCTGATTATCTGCACGGGAAATATTTGCCGCTCTCCAACGGCAGAACGTATATTACGTCAATTATTACCTGATAAAAAAATAGACTCTGCAGGTGTCAAAGCATTAGTGGGATATCCCGCTGACGAAACGGCATTACTGACTGCACAGCATTATGGTGTTGCTCTGGATGGGCATAAAGGCAGGCAATTTACCAAGCAACTTGGGCGTCAGTATGATCTGATACTCGTGATGGAAAAACGCCATATTGAATCTGTCACACGTATGGCTCCGGAGGTTCGTGGTAAGACTTTGCTACTGGGGCACTGGCTGCAGCAAAAAGAAATTCCCGATCCATATCTCCAAAGCCAGGAAGCATTCAACTTTGTTTATCAGCTAATTGACCGAGCTTGCCAGACTTGGGCAATTAAACTGGGTGGATAAAAATTAGGAATCTATTGCATGTCATCTGTTATTTCTTTGAAGTCAGAAAGTTCACACTCGGGTGAAATTGAACTTGGTAAGTTAATTGGGCAATTACTTGACCATAGAAAACTTATTATTATCTTAACCGCAATATTTGCGGTGTTGGCAGTAGTATATGCTTTATTTGCCACTCCAATATATCAGGCTGATGCTCTGATTCAGGTTGAACAAAAACAAGGCAATGCCCTCATTAATAGCATCAGTCAGATGTTGCCAGACAGTCAGCCTGATTCCGCGCCGGAAGTCGCACTTTTACAGTCCAGAATGATATTGGGTAAAACAGTCCAGGATCTGAATCTACAGGCAAATGTTGAACAAGATTACTTCCCAATTTTTGGAAGGGGTTGGGCTCGTCTGACTGGACAGCCGAAAGGTAAGTTGACCGTGAGTCGACTTTATCTGCAAAATGTCGCCGGTAAAAGTCCTGAAATTACGCTTACGGTGCTTGATAAACATCATTTTAAGATCACCGGTAATGATATCGATTTAAAAGGAACCGTCGGTGAGCTTATCGAAAGTAAAGGCATCTCATTAGTGGTTAGTCAAATGGATGCACCGCCAGGAACTAGTTTTACAGTAAACTATCTGACATATCTGGATGCCATTAACAAAGTTCTGGGTTCTTTCTCTGCGGAAGATCAGGGGAAGAATACGGGTATCCTTAATTTGACATTCACAGGCGATGATCCTGAATTAATTAAAGCTGTTTTAAATAGTATCAGCGAGAACTACCTTGCACAAAATATCGCCCGTCAAGCTGCTCAGGATGCGAAAAGCCTCGAGTTTCTAAATACACAACTCCCCAAAGTCCGTAGCGATTTAAATATTGCGGAAGATAAGTTAAATACTTACAGGAAACAAAGTGATTCTGTTGACCTGTCACTGGAAGCAAAGTCGGCTTTAGACCAGATTGTAAATGTTGATAATCAATTAAATGAGCTTACTTTCCGTGAGGCTGAAATTTCTCAGCTTTATACCAAATCGCATCCAACCTATAAGGCGCTTATGGAAAAACGCCAGACATTGGAGGAAGAAAAAGAGAAGCTCAATAAGCGCGTCTCCGGAATGCCAGCAACCCAACAAGAAGTGTTGCGATTGAGTCGTGACGTAGAATCCGGTCAGGCAATCTATATGCAATTGCTGAACCGGCAGCAGGAATTGAGCATTGCAGAATCAAGTGCTATTGGTAATGTAAGAATAATTGACAGCGCGATGACTGAGCCTAAACCTATAAAACCGCGAAAGCTTTTGGTTATATTTATAGGGATTGTTTTAGGGGGAATATTCTCATTATCTATTGTCCTGTTAAGAATTTTCCTGCACAGAGGTATCGAGTCACCTGAACAGTTAGAAGAATTGGGCATTAATGTGTATGCAAGCGTTCCTCTGTCTGAGTGGATTGTTAAAGAATCAATATCAAAAAAAGGAAAAAACCAAAAGAACAAAAACAACTTATTATTTTTAGCGCAAGAAAATCCTGCCGACCTGGCAATGGAGGCAATTCGCGGGCTGCGTACCAGTTTGCACTTTGCCATGATGGAAGCTAAAAATAATGTCTTAATGATCTCCAGTGCAAGCCCGAATGCAGGTAAAACATTTATAAGCAGCAACATGGCTGCATTGTTAGCCATGGGAAATCAGCGCGTACTGTTTATAGATGCTGACCTGCGCAAAGGTTATGTGCATAAACTGTTCAAGGGTAGTCTGGAGCATGGTCTGTCTGATATTCTTGCTGGGAAATCCACTATCGAACAGGGTGTTAAAACCTTGCCAAGTGTCGGGTTTGATTATATTACGCGTGGTAAGGTACCCCCGAATCCTGTCGAGTTATTAATGCATTCGCGCTTTAATAAGTTAATCGAATGGGCTGCTGAGAATTACAATATTGTTGTCATTGATACTGCCCCTATTCTTGCTGTCACAGATGCGGCTGTCATTGGACGCTATGCTGGCACATCGTTGCTGGTGGCACGATTTGAGGTCAATACTCCAAAAGAAATGGAAGTAAGTATCAGACGTTTAGCACAAAGTGGCGTTGAAATTAAAGGATGTATACTTAACGGGGTTGTAAAAAAAGCCAGTAATTATTACGGCTACGGATACAATCATTATGGCTATGAATATTCGGATAAAATATCTGACGAATAGTATGCATTTTATGTCAGATCGATACTTTAATTGATGAATGAGGGTTGTTTGTCTTAAACATTAACGCATAAAGAAATTCAGGCCAAAAAATGAAAAAAATTCTTGTTGCTTGTCGTGGTTATTATCCTGATATCGCCGGGGGGGGCGAAATTTCAACTAAGTTGTTGACTGAACAATTGTCAAGTTTAGGCTATGAAGTTGAAGTACTTGCTGTCAGTGATGCTGATTATAAAGATCAGGTTAATAGCATAGATGTTAACAGGGTTAAGTATTCTAATTTATATTGGTCCATGAAAAACAAAGAAGTATCTAGAGTTAAGAAGCTAATCTGGCATGTTGTGGATTCTAATAACATTTCATTTGCAAATAAGATTGGCGCGATTTTAGAAAAAGTAAAACCAGAAATTTTTATTACCAGTACGATAGAGGATATATCTTCACTGGCCTGGAAAATTGCAAAGGAAAAAGGAATACGGACTATCCATATCTTAAGGAGTTATACATTATTATGTGTAAACGCAAATATGTATAAGGAAGATAATTGCGGTAGTCAATGTGGATTGTGCAAGAGCATGACTATTCTTAAAAAATCCAACTCAAAGTATGTGGATGATGTAGTTGGTATTAGTCGCTTTGTCTTGGATGAACATATAAGAAGCGGGTATTTCAAAAACGCACAACAACATGTTATTTATAATATTTGTTTGGAAGATGTTTTAAAGGAAAGGCAATATAATGGTTTTAATGGAAAAATAATAAATTTTGGTTATTTAGGGCGCGTTCATAAAACAAAGGGAATAGATTTGATATTTGCAGCGCTTAGTAAGCTCCCTGACTGTATAACAAAAAATATTAGTTTGAAAATAGCAGGTGATGGAGATAAAGATTACATACTCCATCTTTCTGATGAAGCCAGGAAAAGTAAGTTGAACGTTGAGTTCCTGGGCAATGTGCCTGCAAATGACTTTCTTGATTGCCTGGACCTTTTAATTGTGCCATCAAAATGGAATGAACCATTTGGCAGGGTGATCATTGAGAGTATGGCAAGAAAGGTTCCTGTCGCAGCGAAGGAAGTCGGTGGGATTCCTGAATTACTGTCAGATAACCAAGGCTTTTTATTTGATAATGAAGAACAACTTACTTTATTAATCCGGAACTATTTAGAAAGTAACCTGCATTTTAAATTTATATTGAACAACTTTGAAACAAAAAATATTGTCAATAAATGGAATGATTTATTGTCTTAATTAAAAGGGGGGTAATGAAAAAAATAATATTCGATAAAAGATGGGAAGGCGGCCATGGGATTGGAAGATTTTCATCAGAAATAACGAAGCGTGTCAACTTCGACGGATACATAAAACTAAATATAAAGCCCACCAGTCCTTTAGATATCTTAGTCACTCCATGGTATCTGTTTTATAATAAATCAATATATTTCACCCCCGGATTCAATGCACCCTGGTTATTTGTCAATCGTAGTATTATTACTATCCATGATTTAAATCATATTGATATCAGCGGAAATGATAGTTATCTAAAAACTATTTATTATGACTTTGTTTTAAAGCGGGCTTGCAAGAAATCGTTGCTAATATTTACCGTATCTGAATTCTCAAGAAGGAGGATAGCTGAATGGGCAGGCGTCTCTCCCGAAAAAATTGTGGTAGTTGGAAATGGAGTATCTAAAGATTTTAAACCTGAGGGAGATGTTTTTAAGCCCGGATACAAATACTTTTTATGTGTAAGTAACAGGAAGCTACATAAAAATGAAGAAAGGTTAATAAAGGCATACTCCACTGTTGAAGACAAATATGGAATCAAACTTGTTTTGACAGGAAAAGAAACGCCTGAGTTAAAAGAATATATTGCTTCTCTGGATTTGTCAGACGATATTTATTTTACCGGTTATATCGATGAAGAAAAATTGCCATCTTATTATCGTGGTGCTAGGGCATTGCTAATGCCATCGTTATACGAAGGTTTTGGTTTACCTGTCATTGAAGCAATGGCTTGTGGTGTACCTACGTTGGCCTCGAACACGACAGCACTTAAAGAAATCGCTGAAGGTTATTCAGTTCTGGTTGATCCTGAATCTGTCGAGGACATAGCAAGAGGAATAAATTCTCTGATAAATAATAAGGTTTTGGTTAATGACCTACAGATTAAGGGCCTGCATCGTGCCAGGCAATTCACCTGGGATAAAACTGTAAGTTTAATTAATCATTCTCTTACGAAATTAAGAAAATAGAAAGTGAAATCTGTACTACTACAAACTGACATAATCTATTTTTTACTAAGTGGTTAGGATATGAATCTTTCCTGTATAAAGTTATGGTGTGAGTTAACTGCTTGACGAAAAAATAAGCTAATAATCGGCCTGCGAGATCAAAAAAAGTGATGGGTTATGAAGTTTAATAAAATAGAACTTACGTCATTTGCATTTTCATTGTGTACGAGTGTTGACCTGTTAAGTTTTATGGGGCTCAGGGTATCACTTATTCCGATGGTCATATATGGAGTTGCATTAATAATTAAGAACAAATCCATTGACAAAAATATTTTCTTTGTTTTGGTTTTCTTTTTATGTTGTGCTCCCTCGGTTATGTTTAGTTATGCTTTCGGTAAGTCCGCTGGATATTTAATATGGATAATTTTTAATTTCTTTTTTATTTCATATGTATTCAAACATCTTGCTCAGAATGATTATTCTGCTACCTTGAAAGGGCTATTTAACTCTTACCGCTTTCAAATTGTTTGTGGTGCAATTTTTTATTTCGCACATTTGCAAGACAGGGCGCACTTTCTCTATTATGAACCTTCTTACTTCGCCATCGCTTTAATACCATATGTTGTGATCGTTTTATGTAATTTTTTCCAAAAAGAAAACAAAATACAAATACCCAAAGCACAGTTTTTTGATATTTTTTTATGTATCGTTGCAATTTATACAACCAAAAGTGCTAATTTACTTCTAGTTTTCCTAATTGGTACCTGCGTCATATCGTTACATGGAAAGAACAAGATGTTAAAAATATCAATTTCTTTACTTATAATGTTTATTGGTTTCGTGGGTCTTTATTTTTATGCTAAAACAAACAATGATTTGATTGCTATTACCTTTAGAAATGTTTTTATGTCGGGTGATGTTTTAGATGGTTTGAAAGACCGTGTGGGTAACAGATGGTACAGAGTTGAAATGGCTTATCATGTTGCCTTAGAACATTTTTGGGGGGTTGGGATTGGTGCTTATACCGAGTATACGTTAAGTAATAAAAGTGCCTATCCATTTTACAATTCCCTACCGTGGTATTTAAATCCCTTCGGGCTTCCAGCGATCAATCTTTACGTCGAAATGGCGGCTACATGTGGTTGGATGGCACTGATTATATGGTTGATATGGCATCATAGGTTGTTATTTGCTAATGAAGCCGTGTTGTTTAAAGGAACTGTTATTTACTTCTCATTACTTATATCAATGATAGTTCTTATAATTGAATCTAGTTTTATGAGACCTTATTACTGGGTGTTAATTGGAATTTGTATGTCGCATAATCGATTTACTTTTAAAAGAATATTTAACAATGAAAACCCCCTTAAATAAATATACGATTCATTTTGAGCTATGATTATAGTTAAATTTAATGTATTACATTTGCCAAAGTTCAGAAAAAGGTGGGCGCGATGATTAATAAGGTAATGAGATGGGGCGTGAATGTCACTCTAATTGTACCTTTTGTTCTTCTATCAATAAACCAAGCTTTGGCGTTTAATGTCGGTGTGGGTGTACACCCCGATGGTTTCTATGGTACCCCTGAGGAATTTATTTCATTAATGAAGAAGTATGATATAAATTCCTTAAGAACAGATTATAAATGGGATTCTGTGGAAAAGGTAAAAGGACAATATTCTGCACCGAATAGTAAAACTGAAAAAGTGCTCGACATTGCTTACCAAAACGGAATTAATCCTGTTGTTATACTAGATTATGGAAACGAATTATATGGAAAAGGAAAGCCAATAACTGACGAGCAAGTTTCTGCTTTCTCTAACTATGCAGCATGGACTGTTGAGCATTTCAAAGGTAAGGCTTCTGTCTTTGAAATATGGAATGAATGGTCCAACAGGGTAGAACCTGGAGCTAATAATGATGAGTCTGCCAAAAACTACGTCAAGTTAGTGGAAGTTGTTTCAAAAGTTATTAAAAAAGAAAATCCGCAGGCGACTGTCATCGCCGGTTCTTTCAACCCTATGGATTATATTGATATTCGATGGGGTAAAGAAATCGTCAAGTTGGGCATCCTGGATTATATTGATGGCCTGTCAGTGCATCCTTATACGTGGGGAAGTAAAAGAGCCTCAATCCCCGAATTCAATATAAAAATGCTTGATAAGACTCAACAGGACCTGATGGTGTTGGCAAAGCGAACTTCACCTATACCTTTGTATATAACTGAGATGGGTTTCCCAACTTCTGATAAAAAGCCTGTTCTCACACAGCAAGAAATTGCTGACTATGCCTATAAGTATATCCTCCTGGCTAAAACTAAACCTTATATTAAAGGTGTATGGTGGTACGATTTTATTAATGATGGGAATAATAAAAATTATCGTGAACATAATTTCGGTATTCTTAATAGAGATTTGAGTGAAAAATCAACAGCAGATGCTATAAAAAATGCTTCTAAAAGTATATCAATAGAAAAGTAACAGTCATTGTTTAGTATTGTTGCAGCTGTTATTTAAAGGACGTTATTTATGAAGGTTTCGTTTTTTGTCTATAAATTCCCAGTGGCATCAGAGACATTTATTATTAATCAAATTGCGTATTTTATAAAAAAAGGGATCGATGTTGAAGTCGTGTCAGTTTTCCCTGGTGAGTTCAACATTAAGCACAAGTCACTTACCCAGTATCGCATATTAGATAAAGTAAGATTTCTTCTGGATAAAGAACCAGACAGTAAGGGACAAAAACTCATTACCAGAGTTATTGCTGCTACCGGTGCACTTACAAATAAAAAAGCATTTGAAAGCTTGAATTTCAAAAAATATGGATATTATGCAAAAACTCTAATTTTATCCCAAATTTTATCAAAGAATAGCAGGAAAATAAAATCCGACATAAACATTGCACATTTTGGAACTACAGCAGCGTTGTTAAACCAACTAAAAAGATTGGGTTTTGTTGATGGGAAAATAGCTGCTGTTTTTCACGGTAATGATATTTCTCAAAAAAGAATTTTGAATTTATTTCATTCCGATTATGAACAGCTATTCAATGATGCAAATTATATTTTTCCGGTGAGTGAGTTGTGGGCGAGTAAGATAGCCTTAACACCTGCAATAAAAAATAAAACACACGTGATAAGAATGGGCGTGAATATTAGTAAATTCATTTATAAAGAACGAATTACTATTAGTTATCCAATAAAACTTCTCTCTATCGCCAGACTTACAGAAAAAAAAGGCATCTCCGTCGCTATAAATGCCTGCCTGTTATTAAAACAGCAAAACGTTGACTTTGATTACACCATTATCGGGGACGGGCCTCTGCGAAAAGAACTTGAATCTCAGGTCACCAATCTTGGATTGGGTGACAAAATTGCCTTTTTAGGTGCGCAGACGCAAGAAACTGTCTCTGAATATTTAAATAACTCGGATGTGTTTTTACTACCTTCCGTCACGGCGTCAGATGGTGATATGGAAGGGATCCCGGTTGCACTGATGGAAGCAATGGCAATCGGTATACCTGTGATATCGACGTTTCACAGTGGCATCCCTGAGCTTATTGAAGATCGCGTGTCTGGTTTTCTGGTCAATGAAAATGATGCCGCCAGCATTGCAGGTGTCATCTCTGAAATAATCGATAATCCCGGTGTGTTGCCGGATATTTGTCGTAATGCGAAACAAACAATTGATAACGAATTTGATCAGGATAAATCCTATTCCAGGATGTTAAATATTCTACTCGGCCTGCCTTTACATATTAACCGGTGATAAATTGAAAATTTACTATTATAAATCTGCGCATGGGAATTTTGGGGACGACCTTAACGCATGGATTTGGGATGCACTACTTCCTGGCTTTTTTGATGACAATGAGAACGTCAGGGTATCCGGTATTGGCACCATTATTACTTCCGCTATGCCGCCTGCTAAAAAGTGGTATGTCTTCTCCAGCGGGGTGGGTTATGGCTATCCACCGGCTAACTTTGGTGACAGCTCTTGGGAAACGCTGTGTGTCAGGGGGCCGCTCAGTGCTGAAATTTTGGGATTGCCGAAAGACAAGTTTATTACCGATGGCGCCGCGCTGTTAAACACGCTCGCCGAGGTTAAACCCCTCACAGAAGCTGAACGTAAGGGGGTGATTTTTGTTCCTCATCACCATGCGCTCGTCACGGGGCAGTGGGAAAAGGTTTGTCAGCAGGCCGGGGTTGAGTTTGTGAATCCACAGTCGGATGCGAAGACCGTTATTCAAAAAATCCGAAATGCCAAACTGGTGCTTGCGGATGCCATGCATGCTGCGATTATTGCAGATGCAATGCGTGTACCTTGGGTTCCTTTGATTACTTCTTCACAGATCAACACATTCAAATGGCTAGACTGGACTCAGACAATAAACCTTCCTTACAGGCCAACTGTTCTGGGTAGCAGTTCATTGCGTGAGTGTATGCGTGATAAGGGCTTATATGTTTATGGCGAGAAATACCATTTACCTGATGCTGACGTTGAGTATGCCGTGAGTTATTTTAAAAAACAGCGTGAGCTGAAGAATAAAAAATGGTGGCCTCACTATCATGACCTGACACGTCTTGCCTTATACCGGATCCCTAATAAAGGTATTCAAATCATTGAAAAAGCCACTAAATTAAATCTTGATAATAGCTTTATCGATAATGCAGCCAATATCCTCTTAGCTGCCAGAAAACATCCTGGTTTTTTGAGTGAGGATAATCAGTTTAATAATAATGTAGAACGTCTGCTGGCTGGTATTGATATACTTTCAAAATGCAAGTGATATGTAAAGGATGTAACCTTGAAATCTCAAGAAAACGCCCGCAGGCCCAGCATTCTTTCTGGTGCAATCTGGTCTATTCTGGATAATACTGCGTCTCAGATCATTACGTTTGTCATATTTATTATACTTGCTAAGATTTTAACGCCCAGTATATATGGCATGTTAAGTGTTTCTTTATTAGTGACTCAATTTTTCAAAAGCGTTCTCTTTGATAGTATTGCGACTTCAATTATCAGGAAAAAATCACCTTCTGAAGTCGATTATAACTCTGCCCTTTTTTTGTGTTTTTCTTTCTCTGTTCCCGCTTTTCTGATTGTTTTTTTCGCCGCTCCTTTTATTGAGGCGTATATGAACGTGCCGCAGTTAGCCAATGTG
Source organism: Rahnella sp. ChDrAdgB13 (assembly GCF_017655185.1). Lineage (NCBI taxonomy): Bacteria > Pseudomonadati > Pseudomonadota > Gammaproteobacteria > Enterobacterales > Yersiniaceae > Rahnella > Rahnella sp. ChDrAdgB13. The sequence goes on from NZ_JAEMGT010000014.1 coordinate 38,455, forward strand.
ATCCGCGGCACTGGCGTTATTATCCTGGTGAGTGGTCTGAGTCGTACTCATGAAGCCTGGCTGTCGCATAATATGATGTTTCGCCCGTTAGCGATACGTTCTATGACGTCGATTTCTATCGGCGGTATTGTCGGGGTAGTAATGGCCTACAATGGCTTCGCCGTCGCCAGTTTAGTTGTGCAGCAAGTTGTGACGTCTTTGATTTCACTGGTAGCTCTGTGGGTGGCGACACCCTGGAAGCCCAGAATGAAAATTTCAAGAGAATCAATGAAGGAATCATTGGGATTTTCAAAGCATGTCGCGTTGAGCAATGTCACTAACTTTGCAAATCAGAATAGCGATGTTTTCTTTATAACTTATTTCCTGGGAAGTGCAGCCGCGGGGATTTACTCTGCCGGCAAGCGTATCGTTAATACATTGAATCTGGTTCTGGCATCGGCTTTAATGCGTGTTTCACTGCCTGCATTCAGCCGTTATAAAAATGATATCAACGAGTTTGGTAAGAAGTATTTGCAGGCGACGTATTTAACGGTTTTGGTCACTGCACCTGCTTTTGTGGGGCTTGCAACATTGTCCCATGATATTACTTTTTTACTTTTAGGGCACAAGTGGATGAATTCTGTCCCTGTTATGCAAATTGTCAGTGCTGTAGGTTTTGTCACTTCAATTGGATATTATAACCATTCAGTGATGTTTGCCAGAGATAAGCCTGAATGGCAGGCACGACTGACATTGGTTTACGCTATTACCAATGTGGTGGCTTTTTATTTCTTTGTAAGATTTGGACTTATCGCTACCGCTCTCGTCTTCTCAATCCGAACCGTGTTGCTTTACCCTATTTCAGCATGGTGTGCCCTGACTCTGTTGAATTTAACTTTCAAACAATACGTAAAAGAGTTGATTACGCCCATTGTTTGTTCAGTTCTGATGTGCATGATACTCGTGGCGGTACAACAATACGCTGTCCTGAGCGAGTCCTGGTTTGGATTAATGATAAAAATAGGTATTGGTGCAGTGTGCTATTTTGCTTTGATTTTTACTTTCTCCTCAGTGAGTAAGAGAACAATGATTTTTTCTCTTGCAAGAAAAATTCTTCAGAGAGGATAAATGATCTCATGGAAAAAAAATTATCCTTAGTGAGTATCTTAATACCAGTCTATAACTCAGAAAAATTCCTCAGGAAAGCGCTTCAGTCAGTTGCAGAACAGACATATTCAAACGTGGAAATAGTTATCGTGGATGATTGTTCGAAAGACTCATCGCGAAAAATTGTCACCACTTTTTTTGAAGAATATGAACATATTCAGCACAAAGTCATCAATAATAAAATTAATCAAGGGGTCTCTTTTGGGAGAAATACCCTGGTTGATAATGCTTCAGGAGAGTTTATCTGTTTCTTAGATTCAGATGATTATCTTGAACCTGATTTTGTCAGTTACCTGATCGGAGTTCTGACGAAAAATAATACCAGTATTGGGCAGTGCCTGTATTTTTCTGAGGAACCCTCGGGAGTCTCCGTTGGTAAAACGAATGATTTTGCAACGGATACCACCTTACAGGGTAAAAATGCTGTTTTTTCCATGCTGGAGGGTAAGGTAACGGGATATTTGTGGAGCAAAATCTTTAAACGCGACTTGTTTGATGGCATTCGGTTTGATACTACATTGACCGTTTTTGAAGACTATGAAGTGATTATGAAAATGTTTGTTAACGGAGCTAGTATCGCTTTCGGTAATGAGCGTAAATATCATTACATCCAGCACGCGTCGTCATTAACTAAACAGTCTTACCTTAAAATATTAAACCGACTGGAATACCTTAACAGGACGAAGTCACTTGTATCGCCACTTATTATCACTGAAACCGATAAAGAAAAATGGGCTAAACATAGTTATCTGGTCATTTTAATGGTGTTTATAAACGCCGTCAGATATGGGGCGCCGTTAAAGGATGTTATTGGCATCAGGCGCTCTATTGATCTCTCGTATGTTGCGAAATTATCTAAATCTGTCAGTTTAAAAAAACTCTCCGCCATCTCATTAATTAAAGTTTTCCCCTATTTGTTCTATTTTATGCTCAAGACTGCTTTTAAAATAAAAGCATAGTGTTTTTATATTCCTTTGTACCCTTCTGAATTATTAGTAAGTTATTCCTCTGCACACTGAGTGGTTGTATTCGGTGGTTTAATCTTATTTAACTCTTTTATTTTTGAGACGAAAACTATGATCCTTCCAGTAATCATGGCTGGCGGCACCGGTAGCCGTTTGTGGCCAATGTCTCGTGAGCTTTATCCAAAACAATTTCTTCGTCTGCATGGCGATAATTCCATGTTGCAGGAAACGGTCACCCGTTTAAAAGGGCTGGACGTTTCTGCACCGCTGGTAATTTGTAATGAAGAGCATCGTTTTCTTGTTGCCGAACAATTACGACAAATAGACCAGCTCTCCGGCAATATTATTCTTGAGCCTGTCGGGCGCAATACGGCGCCTGCTATTACGCTGGCTGCGCTCAGTGCCATCGACAACGGTTCTGATCCGTTACTGTTGGTGCTTGCAGCCGACCATGTTATCGAGTCTCCGGATGCCTTCCATCAGGCCGTGCAGAATGCTATTCCGTTCGCTGAGCAGGGGAAACTGGTCACGTTCGGTATCGTGCCAACAGGCCCTGAAACTGGTTACGGTTATATCCAGAGGGGAACAGAATTCAGCAGTGATGCCGATCCTGTTTTTCGGGTGCAGCGTTTTGTCGAGAAACCGAATCTTGAGACTGCATTGCAATATCTGGAAAGCGGCGAGTATTACTGGAACAGCGGTATGTTTTTGTTCCGCGCCAGACGTTTTCTTGAAGAGATTGCAAAATTCAGGCCGGACATACTCGAAGCCTGTCAGAAAGCGATTGAGACTTCGCATACTGATGAGCAGCAAGATTTTATCCGTGTAGATAAAGCGGCATTTATTTCCTGTCCGGATGAATCTGTTGATTATGCCGTAATGGAAAAAACCACGGATGCGATTGTTGTTCCGTTAGATGCGGGCTGGAATGATGTGGGTTCCTGGTCGGCGCTTTGGGAAGTGAATGATAAAAACGCTGAAGGGAATGCCATCAATGGCGATGTATTTACCCATAATGCGAACAATTGTTATATCAACACCGATGAGAAATTGGTGGCCGCCATTGGTGTGGATAATCTGGTCATCGTAAATACGAAAGATGCCGTTTTAGTGATTGATAAAAACCAGGTGCAGGACGTTAAAAAAGTCGTCGAATATTTAAAAAATAATAAACGACGGGAATATCGTTTGCACCGCGAATCCTATCGCCCGTGGGGCCGTAACGATAATGTCGTGACTGCACCCCGTTATCATGTGAACCGCATCACCGTTAAACCGGGCGGACAGTTCTCATTACAAATGCATCATCACCGCGCGGAGCACTGGGTTATTCTGTCGGGCACAGCCAGAGTTATTCTCGAAGATAAAAATTATCTGCTCAGTGAAAATGAATCAACGTTTATCCCTATTGGGGCTCAGCATATGTTAGAGAACCCGGGAAAAATTCCTCTGGAACTTCTGGAAATTCAGTCGGGATCCTATCTGGAAGATGACGATATTATCCGTATAAAAGATCACTATGGTCGCTGTTAATTTGGGGATGAAATATGTCAGGTACATTAACTTGCTTTAAAGCTTACGATATCCGCGGTGAATTAGGCGTCGAATTAAATGAAGATATTGCCTATCGCATAGGACGTGCTTACGGGGAATATTTAAAACCTAATAAAATGGTATTGGGAGGCGATGTCCGCTTAACCAGCGAAGCATTAAAACTTGCGCTGGCGAGAGGTTTGCAGGATGCGGGAACGGACGTTGTTGATATCGGCGTGACGGGTACAGAAGAAATCTATTTTGCGACGTCTTATCTGGCACTGGATGGCGGAATAGAAGTGACGGCCAGCCATAATCCGATGAACTATAACGGCATGAAATTAGTTCGTGAAGAATCTAAACCTATAAGCGGTGATACCGGGCTTGGGGAAATACAACGTCTGGCAGAAGAGAACAATTTTTCACCTGCCGATCCTGCTCAGCGTGGAACCTACGAAAAAGCGTCGGTACTCGATGCGTATATCGATAAATTACTCAGTTATGTCGATTTAAAGAATTTTATCCGTCCGCTGAAACTGGTCATCAACTCGGGTAATGGCGCTGCGGGCCATGTTATTGATGCAATCGAAGCGCGCTTCAAACAGGCCGGTGCGCCGGTTGAATTTATCAAAGTACATCACCAGCCAGACGGTACGTTCCCTAACGGGATCCCGAATCCGCTATTACCAGAATGTCGTCAGGACACCACCGATGCGATTATCAAACACAACGCCGATATGGGGATAGCGTTTGATGGTGATTTTGACCGGTGTTTCCTGTTTGATGATCTGGGGAATTTCATCGAAGGTTATTATATTGTCGGGTTATTAGCTGACGCTTTTCTCGAAAAATATCCCAACTCAAGAATCATCCACGACCCGCGTTTAAGCTGGAATACCATTGATATTGTCACCGGTGCGGGCGGCGTGCCTGTTATGTCGAAAACCGGCCATGCTTTTATTAAAGAACGTATGCGCCAGGAAGATGCAGTTTACGGTGGTGAGATGAGCGCCCATCATTACTTCCGCGATTTTTATTATTGCGACAGCGGGATGATTCCGTGGCTGCTGGTGGCGGAACTATTGCATGTAAAAGGCAAGTCCCTGCGCCAACTGATTAATGACCGCATTATTGCCTATCCGGCTTCAGGTGAAATAAACAGTTTCCTGCATCAGCCGAAAGAATCTATTGCGCGCGTGCTGGCGGTTTATGAAGGAGAAGCCATTAATGTCGATCATACGGACGGTATCAGCCTTGAGTTTGATGAATGGCGGTTTAATCTTCGCAGCTCAAATACGGAACCAGTTGTGCGTCTGAATGTGGAATCCAGGGCTAATTCAAAACTGATGCAGGAACAGACGAGAAGGATCCTTTCTATTCTCCGCAGTATGTAATTATCTGTAAAATATTTTCTGGTGAGTAATACAGCTCACTATCTAATTCGTATTACTCACTTTTAATTTCCTAAATGTTTCGCGTTTACTCTTATTTGTATTTTTTATCATCATACCAAAATAATAATTTATGAGGTTTTAATGATGTCACATGAAGTGAGTGTTGGGATTGTCGCTGACTGGTTGGTGACTTTTGCCGGGGCAGAAAAAGTTATTGCAGAATTTATAAAACTTTATCCTGAATCCGAGCTTTATTCGGTTGTTGATTTTCTCTCTGATGAATCCAGAAAACAATTTTACGGTAAAGATGTTAAGACATCATTTATTCAACGGCTTCCGTATGCAAAAACAAAGTATCAGCAATATTTGCCGCTGATGCCGTTAGCCATCGAACAGCTGGATGTCACAAAGCACAATATTATTCTTTCCAGCAGCCATGCCGTAGCAAAAGGGGTGCTCACCGGGCCCGACCAGCTGCATATCAGTTATGTCCATTCTCCGATACGTTATGCCTGGGATTTTCAGCATCAGTACCTCAGGGAAGCCGGTTTAGATAAAGGCCTTAAGGGTAAATTAGCACGATGGTTCTTGCACAAAATACGCATCTGGGATTGCCGTACCGCCAACGGCGTAGACCATTTCATTGCTAATTCACATTTCATCGCGCGGAGAATTAAAAAAGTCTATGGGCGTGATGCAGATGTTATTTATCCGCCGGTAAGCGTGGACCGTTTTACGTTGCAGGAAAATAAAGACGACTTCTATTTTACCGCGTCCCGTATGGTGCCCTACAAGCGCATCGATATTATTGTGGAAGCATTCAGCCAGATGCCGGACAAAAAGCTGGTAGTCATTGGTGACGGGTCTGAGATGACCAAAATAAAAGCGAAAGCGGGCAAGAATATTGAGATTTTAGGGTATCAGCCGGACGAGGTCATGCAGGATCATATGCGTCGTGCGAAGGCGTTCGTCTTTGCTGCCGAAGAAGATTTTGGTATCACGCCGGTTGAAGCGCAGGCCTGCGGAACACCGGTCATTGCTTTTGGCAAAGGCGGCGTACTGGAGTCCATCCGGCCTTACGGTGAAGTAAATCCGACCGGTATTTTCTTTGCAGAGCAGACGGCAGATTCACTCCTGCGCGCTGTTTTGCACTTCGAGACCCTTCAGGGATCTTTCCTGCCGGTGAATTGCCGCAACAATGCATTGCGGTTCTCTGAAGAACGTTTTCACAGTGAACTGGATGACTATATTAAAACAAAGTGGCAAGCGTTTAATGAAAGTAAGAAAGTCATATATTAATTCTTTACGGTTCACTTATGCCATTTGTTAAATCGTTTCTGCATCTTAATTCAGGTTCACTCTCTGCCTTCCGGTGAATAACCTTACGATTATAATCGGGCATCATTCATGATGTGTTTATTAAATTGTAATCAAAGGATCTTATATGTCTAAAGTCGCACTGATTACCCATATAACCGGGCAGGATGGTTCTTATCTTGCCGAGCTTTTATTAAAGAAAGGTTATACTGTTCACGGGATTGGCGGGAATGTCGTTCCGCATAATACCGGTAATGCGGGCAATAATTCCCACGATAAATCCTCTGATCTTCATATTTATACTTATGCTGATATCAGCACGGGAACGGCTCGCGATTTGCTCGCTATTATCCGACCGGACGAAGTTTATAATCTGGGAGTAGCAGGTCAGTTGTCTGAAAATTCTGACTCCGCAGATGATCTGTTTTCCACGGGGGAATTCAGTGCGCTGAAGGTACTGGAGGCTATCCGTATTCTCGGGCTGGAAACGAAAACGCGTTATTATCATGCGTCGCCTTCGGCGTTATGCGGTCTGGTGAATGGCATCGCGATTAATGAAATGGTGAGCCTGAATATTTATCCCTCCTGGTATGCCACGGGTATTTCTGATTTCTGGACCATTGTGAATTATCGCGAAACGTTCGGGTTATATGCATGCAGCGGCATTCTTTTTAATCATGAGTCACCACGCCGCAGCGAGAACTTCGTCACGCGCAAAATTACCCGCAGCCTGGCCAATATTACGCAGGGGCTGGAGAAGTGTCTGCATCTGGGGAATCTGAATGCGCTGCGTGACTGGGGCCATGCCCGGGATTACGTCAAAATGCAGTGGCTGATGTTGCAACAGGATAATCCCGAGGATTTTGTGGTGGCTACCGGTGTGCAGTATACCGTCCGCCAGTTTGTGACGTTTGCGGCGCTGGAGCTCGGGATTAAGCTGCGCTTTGTAGGCAAGGGCGTGGAAGAGAAGGGGATTATTACCGCGATCATCAGCCCGGTTGCGGCGGCCCTGAAAGTCGGGGACGTGATTGTCGCCGTAGACCCGCGTTATATCCGGCCTGCCGAAGCCTGTAAGGTCAATGTCAATCCGACCAAAGCCCGCCGTAAACTCGGCTGGGCACCGGAAACATCTTTGCAGGATATGGTGATTGAGATGGTGCAGGCGGACCTTGCTTGTGCGAAGAAAGCTGCACGGCTGAAATTGTACGGATAACGCCAGCCGCTGTTTCTGAGATGTATAAAAAAGCCGGAGAATGCGCTGACATTCTCCGGCTTTTTTTTGCCTGCTTTTTACCGTCCGTAGCCCAACCAGAGTGCCAGTAAAACGGCAGCGATATTGGCAGCGATACTGAGCATAAATCTCGTTCTGAAAGGTTGCTTCTGCGTTTTATGCCGGAAAAGTTGCTGACCCGCCAGTGCGCCAGCCCAGCCACCGAGCAGTCCGAACAGCAGTAATGTGTTTTCCGGTATCCTTCGCCAGCCTTTGTGGGCGGCTAGCTTGTCGGCACCGTAAATCAGTAATGTCAGCAGGTTGATCAGTAATAAGCCCACCCGGACAGGATAAGGAGAGATGAGACTGACGCCGACCGTGAACATCAGCAGGACATAACAGACCGCGTTCATTGAGATATCACCGGAAATTGAAGGAAGACCCGTGTAACTATAAAGAAAAGTAAGGACAGAAAGGACAGAAAAACAGAAAGGACAGAAAGGACAGAAAGCAAAAAACCAGCCGTTAAGCTGGTTTCTTTAAAGATGGTGCCCGGACTCGGAATCGAACCAAGGACACAGGGATTTTCAATCCCTGTGTCGAGTTGTTAGATTTCATAAGTGATTGTGCTATATATGTAAAATTGCATCCTGAGATAATTATCAGGTGCCTAAATGCATGTAATTCCAGTGATTTCTACCAAAGGTGGGGAAGGTAAATCCACTCAAGCCGCCAATCTGGCTGGTTTTCTAGCCGATGCAGGTTTAAAAGTCCTTCTTATCGATGGAGACTATGCACAGCCGACCGCGAGTAGCATTTTCTCTCTTTCCTATGAAGCCCCCAAAGGTTTGTATGAATTGCTCATGCAGACCGCAGATCTAAACCAACCTTCGAGTCTCATATCCCACAGCGTCATCAGCGGGCTCGACATCATTATTTCAAATGACCCCCACGCTCAGCTTCCGACTGCCATGCTTCACGCTCCGGATGGTCGTTTACGCTTACGCAACGTTCTGCAGCACCCTCTTTTCCAGTCATATGATGTCATCATCGTCGATTCTCAGGGCGCTCGCTCCATCATGTTGGAACTGATTGTTTTGGCAGCAACGCGAACGGCCGTGGGTGTCGTAAAACCCGTACTGCCTGATGTAAGGGAATTTATCCGCGGTACCATCAATATGATGGAAAACTTGCTGCCTTTTTCAGCGCTGGGTCTGAAACTCCCAGAAATACGCATTCTGATTAACTGTATGAAGTACACCCGTCTGGCCCGTGATACTTACCAGCAACTCGAAGAGATCATCAACGATGGCCGGTATAGCGCTCACTGCGAACAAATCAGAGTCTCGTTGCTCAGCACTTTCATTTATGACCTCGAAATTTATGTTGAAGGACACGCAGCGGGTCAGCCTGCGCATCGCCTGGAAAGGAAAACCGGCCGTGTTAGCGACTCAGCGTTCGCCACGATGTACAACCTTGCAAGCGAACTTTTCCCTGAATGGAAACCGCAGTTTAACCGCATCGCCTCGAAAGAAATGGAGGCGAAACATGGCTGAATCAAACATGGAAGCCTTGCGGGGGCTTGTTTCTGTTGAAGCGGAGCAGGGTGTACTGGGCGGTTTAATGCTTGATAACGATCGCTGGGATGATGTTGCACTTGTTCTTACCGCAGATGATTTTTTCAGCAGAACGCATCAGACATATTTTCGTGAAATGAAGCGCCTAATCGACGCTGGCAAGCCAATTGATCTTATCACCCTGACAGACACGCTTGATCAGCAAAAAACGCTGGAGACATTGGGAGGATTTGGTTACGCAGCCACGCTCAGTAAAAACACGCCAAGCGCGGCCAATATTGTCGCGTACAGCGAGATTGTTAGCCGCTATAGCAGGGCGCGACAGCTTGCTGCTTTGGGTAACGATCTGACTCGGGATGTCTCTGCACCCCGTGCCGATATCTCTTCCATCCTCGAACAGGCCGAAAAACGCATCATTGATATCGCTGAAAAAGCAGAGCCTGAAAAAGGTACCTCGGTGATCGACGGGCTAGAGCGGCTTATCAGTGATTTGGAAATGCGCAATCAGTCAGGTAACGGGATAACCGGTACACCGACAGGTTATGACGATCTTGATACCCGCACATGCGGGCTTCAGGATAGTGATCTTGTGTTGCTGGCTGCGCGTCCATCGATGGGTAAAACGGCGTTAGCAATGGGCATGGTGACGGGCGCTCTTGAGCAACAAAAGGAAAGTGTCGTTCAGGTTTACAGTCTCGAGCAGCCGACTGAACAGCTTCTTATGCGCATGATTTCCTCATTGGGAAATGTGGAACTTCAACGTCTCAAAAGTGGGCTGCTGGAGGATGAGGATTGGGCTCGCATCAGTCATGTTGCTGGCCTAATCGCAAATGACTGGCGGGAAAGGCTGATCATTGACGATACCAGCTATTTGACCCCGTCGATGTTGCGTATCCGGGCACGTCGCAGCGCACGTAAGTACGGTAAACCCTCGCTGATCATGATTGATTACTTACAACTGATGCGGTGTCCCGATCAGGAGAACCGTACGCAGGAAATCGCTGAAATCTCACGCTCCCTTAAGGCGCTGGCGAAAGAGATGAAGTGCCCGGTTTTGGCGCTATCCCAGCTCAACCGCTCTCTTGAATCCCGCGCAGACAAACGACCAAACAACGGTGATCTCCGTGACTCCGGCGCGCTGGAGCAGGATGCCGACGTTATCATGTTTATTTATCGCGATGAGGTCTATAACCCCGACACAGAAGACAAAGGGTTGGCTGAAGTGATCATCGGAAAGCAGCGGCAGGGACCCATTGGGATGGTCACACTCCGTTTCGACAACCGCTTTACCCGCTTTGAGTCTGTTCGCGCTCCTGCCTTTCAGGGAGTAGCTTACTGATGAGCAAGTTCAACAAAGTTAATCTTTCTGATGCCATGCTCCAGCGCGGTAAATCACCGTCGCAGCTCACCACAGGCGATAACGCTTCACCAGCGGTGCTGCCACTTGGTGAAATGCCGATGGTGCTCACATTAGACCAGTTACGTCCCAATCCGGACAACCCGCGCACGTCGCGCAATCCCCGTTTCGATGATATTAAAACCTCCATTCGCTCGCGTGGATTAGACTCTATTCCCAAAGTAACGCGCGATCCGGAGGGTGAGGATGTGTATATCTTCAGCGATGGCGGGAATACCCGTTATCAGATCCTTTGCGAACTCTGGCAAGAGACAGGGGACGACCGTTTCTATCGGGTACAGACCATTGTTAAGCCCTGGCCCGGACGTCTGCAGTGCGTGATTGGGCATCTTGCTGAGAATGAAGTCCGCGGTGATCTCACCTACATCGAAAAGGCTTTTGGCATACATAAAGCGCGGACAATCTGGGAAGAACAGCTCGGAAAGGGTGTCACCTTGCGTGAGCTTTCTGATTTGCTTAATCAGCAGGGCTATCCGATACATTTCTCAGGGATTAGCCGGATGGAAGATACCCTGACCTATTTATACCCTTCTATGCCGATTCTTCTTGAGTCAGGGCTAAGTCGATCTCAGATAACACCTTTACTTAGTCTGCGTTCGACAGCTGAGAAAACGTGGAAAATATTTTCTCCTGACGTATCTGTTGAGCGTGATTTTCATGAGGTTTTCGCCGATACCTGCTGTTTATTCAATAACCCAGATTTATACTCCTTTGAGATGTTTCGTGATGAGCTCATTGGCGAGCTTCTCAAAGCATTACCGCACCCATCCCTGAACTATGACCGCTGGCTGATTGAGCTTGATCCTAAAGAGCAGCAGCGCCGCGAGATGTTTGGTGAACCGCCGGCACCGCCCGTCATGAGTCCTGTTCAGGACACGACCCTATCAATAATACAAGAAAAAGAAGTGAGGCAGCTCCCTCCGCAGCCTGATGATAAAACGCACTTAACCGGGCTGCGCTCCGGCACGCTGACCGGAACGCTTAACCGGCCTGAACCTGCTGCGGATAACAACGCTGACGTGCATGTTCCATCATTGCCAGCCTCTTTGCAGTCTCTAACCGATGGTAGTCAGCTGCGCCCTGCGGAACGAACGGAAACACAGCCGGATCTTTATGGTGGGCCTGCGGTTCTCAGCGGTGATCCGAGTGGGCAGTCAGCATTTAACGACATTAGTTTGTTTTCCGCGTTGTCAGAGACGTCTGATAATTCTGCTCAGTCGGTGCTTCACGAGTCATCTATTGCCTTTGCCGCGACGGGGCTTGAGCCGGTCACTGATATCTGGCACATCCCGGCATTGCAGGATGATATTGAGCACCTGCAGGACATGGCCTATCGCCTGGCCTTTGAACTCGCAGAGGCTATGGGATGTGAAGGTCGAATTCTAGAGGATAAATCCCCGCAGTCGGCGGGGTTCAGCGCTTCCGAACATAGCAGCAACGAGTTCGTGCTGTTCCTGGCTGGCATGACGGGGAATTTTCCAAAACAGCCCTTCAATATGTTTATGTTCTGTCTGAATTTTTTCGGCTCACCAGTCATCAGCGACCAGCCCGTTTTTGCCGATCAGCACGTCGTTAAAGTCATGCGTCTGATCCGCGTTTTACGTCGCCTGCGTGAGTTACAGCGTGATGCCGCAAAGGGAGGTTCCGATGACCTTTGATCTCAATGATGAAATGGCACAGGCGGTTACTGAACAGCAGCTCCGGGCAAGTCTGAGTCTTATTCTTGACGAAGTCCGTTCTGATAAACCGTCACATCACTATTGTGAGGACTGTGGAGCAGCCATTCCCGAAGCACGCCGTCAGGTTGTTCGTGGCGTCCGTTTTTGTATCGGATGTCAGGAAGTCCGCGAGCATCATCAGCATATTGGTATGGGGAAACGCTATGACAGCCGAAGGTAATGAAAAGCTTTTGCGCCGGATCCGTAAGCTTATGGCTTTAGGGACTCGCAATAACAACGCTTATGAGGCCGCGCGTGCCGTGCGTCTTGCGCAGGTCCTCATGCAGCGACACAACCTCTCGTCGGAGGATGTAGTGCTCGCCGACGTTCAGGAAGCGGTCAGTTATCAAATCTATTCCGATGCCATCAGTATCCCGGGGTGGCTGAATGCACTGGCTGCCGTGGTATGTATGGCCACGGGTTGCCGTTGCTGGTTTAGCTGGTATCACTCCGAAAGCCGAACCGGGAAACCTCGGCGCCGGCGTTCGCTGCATTTTTATGGATTGAATGAGCGTTCTGAAGTGGGGTTGTACGTATTCACGGTCCTTTCCCGCCAGCTCAGGGATGCCACTGATACACACATGCACTCAGCCTACCGGCTTAAACGCCTTAAAGTACAAACAAAACGAAACCGGGCTGACCAGTTCCGTGAAGGCTGGGTAGTGGGTGTTTGGAACGTTCTTGAGTCGTTTGAACCCTCAGAGAAAGAATCGGGTGTTTTGCGAAACTGGCTGACGCAGCGATGCGGAAATCAGGCGCTGTCTGAGCTTAACATTCGGGAAGCACGGAGCTGCCGCGGTGACACAAAAGCCCGCGTATCAGGCTGGATGGCCGGGCAGCATGCAAGGCTGAATCAGGGACTTAACGGTCAGGCGTCGCAGTTGAAAGCTTTGTCCTCGATAGGAGGAAAAGATGATGAGTAATGCGCTGATTTTCATAGCATGTACTGCCTGCTGGATGACGGACGCTTGGTTACTTGCAGATTTGGGGATGAACGGGGGGTTACTGTGAGCCAAAACTTATCTCAGGCAACAAATGCCATATTGACACATCTCCTTATGGAGCTGAAATCCGGGAATATTCGTCGGTGTGAGTCTTTAGGGATGACGATCGAAGAGGTGCGTCAGCTGAGTCAGCTGACCGTCGACGACTTGCATTACCTGATGCAAAGTAGCGTATCGGTGCTTAACCTGAGCATCAACCACGATAACTTCTGGATCATCGTCCAGCAGTCCAGAACCGAGCAGAAGCGAATGCAGCGTATCGACCGGGCGTTAGCGCTCGGCGGTTCTATTGAGCTGATGCAGACCTACTTTGGGCTGAGCGCCGCGGAGGTCAGCGCCCGGCGTCGTCTTAAGGGTATCGACACCGCACGCGGTCGCACGCAGGCGCCGGATGAGGAGGCGGATGCCGGCATCTGGGCGCAATGGGACGCATCGGGTCTCAACTCGCCGGACTCTCATGACGCACTGGACGTGATGATGCTCGCAGCCGAGCTCCATAACGTCTCACTGACGGCCGTCTGGACGCGCGTGACCACATGGTGTCGTGAGCGCGACCGTAAGGGCAACAAACGGGAGGCTATATGACCGAACTCATCGATTTCAACCCGCGTCAGCGCGTCACGTCTTCTGTGCGTCGTAAAGCCATCTGCATGGTGAACTCCCTTAAAAACGGCCAAAAGGTGTGCAAGCGGCTGGATGTAAACGGCTATCTCAAAATTGATATCGGTCCTTTCTGGCGGATGCTCAGTAAAGACGGAGGGCACAGCTGGTTGCTGATGAATCACGAGACCTATAACCGCGAAATCAAAAAATAACGCGGGAGGTTTAGCACAGTTTTACGATGACGCGCACATCTAGGAACGGGGGCCTTTATGGCCCCGCAGTGCTGTCACTGTCATGTAATAAGAGGACGCGAGATGGGATTACCGCCAGACAGCATCGTAGAGTTTACGCTGTCACGAATGCAGAACAACCTTGCCAACAGAACGGCGGAGAATGATGTCACCAGCGAGCGCAGCGGGCTGCTTTTCCTGGGCAATGTGCATGACGCTTTTCCACGTCAGCTGTTTATGGATACGCGTCTTTCGCCGCTGGATAAAACGGCGTGGGTGATGATCCGCCTCTACGCGCAGCAAAATGAGGGAGCGGTATTTCCTACATACGATGAACTACAACTCCAGCTCGCTTCCCCCCATGCGGAAAAGGCGTCCCGCGAAACCATCAGCAGAGTACTTCTCATGCTGAGGATAACCGGCTGGCTGAGCCTGTGTAAGCGCGTCCGTGATGCGCGCGGTCGCGTAAGGGGAAACATTTATGCCCAGCATGATGAGCCGCTCAGTTGCCGTGATGCGGAAACCTTTGATCCCGGTTGGCTTGACCTTGTGGCATCGAGTTGCCAGCACCGTAATAAAGCTGTCCGCATGACGGCCATGGCCGTTCTGGCCGACATCAAGAATGACCCGACGATGCGTCATCGCCATTCGCGTCTGGCCATGATCGACAGTCGTCTCGGTTCGGCATCAACGCCGCGGGAGATGGCCAGCCTGCGGGGTTCTTATCAGCCGGGTTCGGTTCCCGAACTCAGTATAAAAAGCGCAGAAAAGCATCATGAAATACCCGGTTCGGATACCGAACTCAGTGAAAAAGAGGTGCGGTCTGAACCGGGTTCGGATACCCAACTCAGTCTAAAATCAGTGAGTTACGCCGGAGTTCGAAAATCGAACCGTAACGTACGTATTTTCACACAAGGTGTGAATAAAAAAACGTACGTATCTGATGAGAAGGGTGGTAAGGGCAAGTCAGTATCTGATTTGCCCGAATCGCTGACGAGCAAGATATCTGCGGAGGACGCGGCAGCGCTGTCGGCCCAGTTGGATGCCTTGCCTGAGCCTCAGTCTTCAGCGCTGATGGGCATGCTGAAAAACCAGCTGCGTAAGGGCCAGCTAACCAACCCTATGGGCTGGATGCTGGCAATGCTCAAACGGGCCCGAGATGGACAACTGATGCTGCCAGAAGCCGTTACTTCGTCCCAGCCTGTCAGACAGGCAAACGCGGCGTTAACGCCGATGCCAGCAGTTCGAAAGCCTGCTCAACGGGCCTCTGCCGAAAGTGTTTCAAGCGTTATCGCTGATATTCGGAATGCGATGTTGCGGGGCTCATCAGTGGTTAAAAAGTAATCTTGTTGCGCCCCGCAACAAGATTAAAAAACAACCAAAAATTTAGTGCCTCTTTCAACGCGAGTATTAATTAAAGCTGATTGCCTAAAAAACAACCTTGTTGCGGGGCGCAACAAGGTTGGAAAATGTACAGAAACCTATTTCGCATCAGGGTTTGGGATTGCTTGGTCTTATATTCAGAGAATGGATGAAGAGTTTTTCGTTGTTGGGGGCTCTGTATTTTCATGACTATCTAGACCTTCTTAACTGATAAGACGGTGACAACGATGGCTGATATTACTGAGAAAAGAACGGGTGCATTGCACTCAGAGTTGAAAATTGAACTCCACAGCCACTATGCCATTGGGCTTTGGCAAGGTCGAAGGGCTGAAAAATCGGAAGAGGGTCTCAAGGGAAAGCCTGCCATTATGGGGATGCCGCGATTTCTAAGCCTGGCATCCAGGATCAACCTAGACTCCCTAAAAAATAATCCATGGGCAGATGCTGCCATGCTCGCGTTGGAAGAAAAGATCAATGACGCCAGTCGCACGATGTCCGCGCTAATAAACAGTCTGGACATTGACATGCAGTTGATCCCTGTGGGTGTCACCTTTACGGAGCCGGCGGTTTCTTCCCCTCTGGATATTAAGGTGTTCAGCAATACCCCGCTGGGTTATCGCTGTGTATATTTATTAATCGGTTTTGATCAGTTCTCAAAAAAAGCACTTCAAGCTTCACATTATGCGCTTATTTCACGCACCAAGCGCGATCAACTTCTGAGCGAGGGGGGGCGGTTGATTCGGCAGATATATGGCAGTGTTATTTCGTATCGTTCAGTGGCGATATCCCGGTTGGATGCTGTTGAAAATAACGCTGTATGGCAGCAGGCGGTTTTGGAACTCGGTGAACCTGATGTTGACGTGCTGCTGGGTAATCGTCGGTCTGCTTTCTCCCCGCCCGTCAATGAGGCCAGCGTTAATCTCCTGCGTATCCGCTACCGGACAAATAATAGCGGTAGTGCTAAATAAAGGAGGGAGAATGCGCCTATTCCTTTGTGAAAAACCCTCTCAGGGGAGGGACATAGCAGCCATCCTCGGTGCCACGAAAAGGGGCGCCGGCTTTCTTCAGGGCCCTGGCGTGACGGTCACCTGGGCTGTCGGCCATTTACTCGAAAACGCCTCTCCGGAGGCGTACGGTCCGCAGTTCGCAAAGCCCTGGAATATTAATGCCTTGCCGGTTCTGCCGGCACAGTGGCAAATGACGGTCAAGAAGGACACAGAAGACCAGTTTAAGACGATCGCAAAATTATTGAAGCAGGTTGACGAAGTAGTGATAGCCACCGACGCCGATCGCGAAGGCGAAGTCATTGCCCGGGAGTTGCTGGACTTTTGCGGTTGGCGGGGACCGGTAAACCGGATCTGGCTATCGGCGCTGGATGAACAGAGTATCCGTGAGGGACTCAGTAACATCAAACCCGGTAGCGAGACTCAGGCGCTGTATTATGCGGGACTGGGGCGAGCTCGTGCTGACTGGCTTACAGGCATGAACCTTACCCGTCTTTATACGCTGAAGGCCCGTGAAAAAGGCTTTGACGGTGTGCTGTCAGTAGGGCGGGTGCAGACACCGACGCTGGCACTGCTGGTGACCCGTGACAGGGTCATTGCCGCTTTTGCTCCGAAACCTTACTGGCAGGTCAGTGCGGTCTTGCATGCGGGTGGCGTGACGTTTGCTACACAGTGGGTACCTGCGAAAATGTACACCGATGAGGAAAAACGCTGTGTCCACCAGGGTATTGCCCAGCAGGTTGCCCAGCTGTGCCGTCAGACGGGGCAGGCTCAGGTTATTGATCAGGAAAAAAAGCGTGAGACACAAGCTGCCCCACTGGCCTTTTCGTTAGGCGCTCTGCAGCAGGCCTGCGGGAAACGGTGGGAAATGTCACCACAGCAGGTGCTTGATACCGCCCAAAGTTTGTATGAGACCCATAAGGCCACGACCTATCCCCGTACCGACTGTGGTTTTTTGCCGGAGTCGATGCGTGAAGAAATCCCTCAGGTACTTGCCGCCCTGGCCAAAACTGATCCCTCGCTGACGCCAGTCATAGCGACTCTGGATCCCCGTTTTGCCTCACGTATCTGGAACGATAAAAAGCTCACTGCTCACCACGGGATCATTCCGACTAAGCATGCCTGCGACCTGAGTAAAATGAATGATGCAGAGAAACGTGTGTATGAACTTATACGCCGCCACTACCTCGCCCAGTTCCTGCCTTTGCATGAGAGCGATGTGACACGGCTGGACCTCAGCATCGGGGGACAGCTTTTTCGCACAACCGGTCGGGTGGTCGTCATGCCTGGTTGGAAGACGTTGTTCAACTCAGCCGCTGACGGCAAAGAGAACGCCGAGGATGAGCGCGACAACGCGCTCCCTGCGCTGAATAAAGGGGGCGTATGTACCGTGACGGCCGCTGAGGTTCAGAGTCTTAAAACGAAAGCGCCGCTGCATTTCACTTTCGATACGCTGATAGCGGCGATGATGAACGCGGCATCTTACGTGACCGATTTGCATTTGAAAAAGGTTCTGAAAGAAAGTGCGGGTCTGGGAACAGAAGCGACCCGCGCCGGTATCATCGACACCCTCCTCAAGCGGGGGTATATCGTTATTAAGGGCCGCTATCTGCGGGCGACCGATGTGGCGATGGATCTGATTGACGCCTTGCCCGCGCCGTTGAAAGAGCCCGGCATGACGGCGTTATGGGAACAGGCGCTCGACGAGGTTGCCGCGGGTCGGATGCGGCTGGAAGATTTTATGGCCCGACAGACGGGCTGGACACGGCAGCTCGTTGCTCAGGGGTTGGTTCAAAATGTGACTATCCGCGTCCCCCCGACGCCACTGTGCCCTCTTTGTGGCAGTAAAACCCGGCTGCGGCGCGGTGAGAAGGGGACTTTCTACAGCTGTGAGAAATATCCTACCTGCAAAGGCGTGGTCAACGCCCCTGACCAGGCGAAGAAAAAACCGTCTAAGCCTAAGTCCCGTAAACCAAAGCAGAATTAACCGATTGCGGGCGGGGCATGTATTTTGCTATGTTTCTCGTGGCTCTGAAGCCGCACCCCGTGACTGCGGTCGGCCAGAATGCTACATGCATTGCGTTCTGGCCGAACAGTCTGACAGGCCGCTCCCACACCTGAGAGAAGAGTCTGTAAGGCACATAACCTCCGTGAAAACCGTGCCGGGTCCTGAACATGCCCCGGAGCTGCTTAAACAGCTTAACCTCAGATCGATGGTGCAGATCGCAACAGCGGTACCTTAGGGTGCCGCTGTTTATTTGTGCTTCCCCATTTTCAATTTTTTAGACCCTCTATATTGACTTCTTCTCGCCGCGGTTTAAAACTGAACAGGCCAATCGTTGTCTCTGACAACTGCCAATGTTCCGGTGATTTGAGAGGAACGCCTTCGGGTAATCACATGCCAATGCC